>NZ_JBLXDO010000011.1:0-141475 GCF_048263965.1 Ferrimonas sp.
TACGGATACCGGGACAGCGACTACTTCTTCCTGAAGATACGAGCCGCTTTTCCCGGTAATGCGCGATGAACCTTTTTTATTGGGCAGTTGCCGGAGACTTAAGCCGCTCCCACTGATGCGAAGCTGCCTCCGGTGAGCTTCAGCAGATCCCCCGGGGCCAGCTCAATCTCCAGGCCGCGACGGCCGCCGGAGACACAGATGGTGTCAAAGGCCTGAGCCGAAGCATCCAGCACCAGCGCCAGACGCTTCTTCTGACCCAGAGGGCTGATGCCACCCACCACATAGCCAGTGGCCTTCTCGGCGGCCTTGGGGTCCGCCATCGCCAGCCGCTTGGCCTTTACCGCCTTGGCCAAAGCCTTAAGGTCCAACTGACCGGTCACCGGTACCACCGCCACATAGAGTTTGCCTGCATCGTCTGCAGCCAGCAGGGTCTTGAACACCCGAGCCGGATCCTGCCCCAAGGCTTCGGCGGCCTCCAGGCCGTAGGAGGGGGCATTGGGGTCGTGCTGGTACTGATGAAGCTGGAAAGGCACCTTGGCCTTCTTGGCGGCGTTAACGGCAGGGGTCATGAAATCTCCAGAATTCGGGTCAAGCCAAGCAGTATGCCACAAGAGAAAAATGGCCACTGTGATCTTCTGCTCCCCACTGCTCAGGGCAAACACCCGCAGCTCCAGTAGAGACATTTTGTCCTGCCTGGGTGTCATTAGAAGTAATTTGATTTTTTCCAATGATTTACACCAAGACACTGATCACAATTCGCCCGCAATCGAATTGAAGAACTTTGCCATATTGCCAGACTGGCGCCATCAGTTTCTTAGGGGTCGAGACACCTATTTGCTGGCTGAACCGTCCGGCCCCACTTTTTTGATGCTACCCAGTCGCTCCGGCCGGCTGAGCTGGTGCAAACCGGTTCAGCTGGCCACCTCCGCCAGCATTCACACCCCATTTCCCGATTCGGCCAAATTGTCCCTACCCCTTTGTCACTTTTGGTCATTTCACTCCATTGGGTGGATTTTGTGTTGATCCAGCTCCAGGGAACACAAAAAGCCATTTGCCGAAAAGGTGAGGTAGATCAACCATGTTCTCCACATTCCCATCGGCACTGCCGGCAGTGCCCCATAAACGGAGTCATCATGATCAAAAGAGCAGTCACCCTGGGCCTGGTTTGCCTGGCCGCCCTCCCTGCCCACGCCACTGAGTGCAAAGCCAGCTACGGAGCAGGCGAAGTCAGCTTCCGGCTGGCCACCGGCAGCCCGGGCGAGCTGGGCCTGCTGAAGGCGCTGGCCAGCGAGTTCAATGCCACTCATGACAGTCGCCTCTGCTGGGTCAAGGCAGGCTCTGGCAAGTCTCTCTCCCTGCTTAAGCAGGGTAAAGTCGATATGGCCATGGTTCACGCACCGGCGGCAGAGAAGAAAGCGGTTGACCAGGGATGGGCAACCCAGAGGACTCTTATCGGCAGCAACGAGTTTTATCTGGTGGGGCCCCAAGCGGATCCCGCCAGAGTCACAGACGCCACCTCCATCAAAGAAGCCTACAGCAAGGTGGCGGACAGCCACTCCCTGTTTCTCTCCCGCGGAGACAACTCAGGCACACACAAGAAGGAGATGATGATCTGGGGTCTGGCACAGAAGCAGCCTGACGGGCAGTGGTACAAGGTCACCCATGAGTTTATGCGGGCGACACTGCGCCAGGCCAACGGCCAGCACGGCTACTTTATGACCGACAGCTCCACCTGGGTAGCAGAGAAAGCCAAGCTTAAAGAGTTGAAGGTACTGTTTTCCGGCGACCCCATCCTGGTGAACACCTACCATGCCCTGAGAGGGGTTAAGGGCGATGCCAAGGCGCTGGAGATCTCCCGTCAGTTCATTGAGTTTGTTGGCTCTGACGCTGGGCAGCAGATCCTCACCAACTATGGAAAAGCGCAGTTCGGCGATGCCATGTACACCGGCATCAGTGACAGCCGGGAGCATCACTGATCGCCATCTGCTGATCTGCCGGGGGGCGATCGCCCCCCGGATTTTCATCCGAAAAAACGAACTAATTTTTCCTAACCTTGCGCCAGAGCATTAAAATGGCAGTGAACAACTGGCATTATCAGCCCTCTTCCTGAGACGTTACCCACCGGGCTCGAACGCAAATGAATGAAAAATTGACCAAATCCGACGAGAAGCAACTGGCGAAAACCCTGGATGACGCTGCCCAGTACGGTGGCATGACCCTGATGCAGAGCCGCGGCTACCTGGCTCATCTGCACTGCTTCCCCAAGACCATCGATCCCGGCGTCTGGAGCGCTCACATTGCCAACACCAAGCCGGAGCAGGAGCTGTGGCCCTTCGAGAACAAGGTGATGGAGCAACTGTTTGCCCTCTATAACCAGCTGCACACCGAGGTGGTGGAGCGAGGCGAAGTGCTCTCCCCCAAATGCCTTCCCCTGCTGGACGACCTGAAACAGAGGGAGGTTCCCATGGACCTGCGCCACTGGTGCGCCGGCTTCCTCACCGGTTTTGCGGTACTCAAGGAGAAATGGCAGGAGATCTGCACTCCCGAACAGTTGGAAGAGGTGGAGTCCTGTTGCCAGTTTATGGGCTACCTGGCCACCCTGGGCAGCGAAGAGGAGCACGCACTGGCCTGGCGCAACGGCGAAGATCCCGATCCTGAGCAGTTGGTCGCCACCATCGAAGAAGCGATGGCCTACATGCACGGGTGGAGTCAGATGGAGCTGGATGAAGAAAACAATCCGGTCAATGCCATGGTCAACCCTGAGCTGGGCAGCCACTGACAACGCCTGTCTTAACATGAAAAACGGCTACTTGAGGTAGCCGTTTTTTATAGGTTGGCCAGAAAGACGCTTTCCCTTATACCGGCATCCGCTTCAGGGCATTGCGCTTCAGGTACTCCACCAAGAACTGCATCAGAGCTCGCTGCACACCGGGCAGGAAACGCTGGGCCGGATGAAGAAGCCACACAGGCACCGCCGCCGGCTCATAATCGCTGAGAATCGGCTGCAGAGCGCCAGTATCAAAGGCCCGCCACAGCTGAAAATCCGCCAACTGCACCACCCCCCGGTCCGCCTGGGCCTGAGCCCGGATACAGAGGCTGTCGTTGCTCTCGAAATCCCCATCCACCTTCACCGGGATTCTGTGGCCCTGGTCCTGATAGAGCCAGGATCTGGGGGTACGGTGAACATTGTTGATCAGGCAGTTGTGCCGGGTCAGATCCGCCGGGTGCTGGGGCACACCGTTGAGGGCCAGGTAACCTGGGGAAGCACCGGTCAACATGCGCATGGTGGTCAGCTTGGTGGCCACTAACCCGCTGTCCGGTTGTTTACCGGTGCGGATGGCAAAATCATACCCCTCATCCACCAGATCACACTGACGGTTGAGCAGTTGCAATTCGATGGCCACACCGGGATGCTCCCGGCCAAACTCCGCCAGGGCCGTAGGCAGAATCGACTGACCAAAGAGTACTGGGGCCACCATACGTATGGTGCCAGCCAGGCCATCGCCGGTTTGCGTGCTGCCATAGAGCCCGTCCACCTCTTTGCAGATGGACTCCATCTTCGCCAGGTAACGCTGCCCTTCGTCAGTCAGACGCACGGAGCGTGTGGTGCGCTGCAGTAGCTGCACGCCCAGATGACGCTCCAGTTCACTGACCTGCCGGCTCACCGCCGACGGCACCAGATTGAGGGAGGCTGCCGCCGCGGAGAAGCTCTGCTGCTCCAGGACGGCGCGAAATATCCGTATCGATTTAAGTAGATCCATCGTTGCCAGAATCAGAATAATTAGTGGAAAGCCAAGTCTCTATTCACATTTTGGACTCAATTCATCTGGCATGGCAATAGCGGGGACCGAATTATCTTGCCCTAAAGGGCGGGTGTGAACTCAGAGAGAGAGCGACAGTCGGTCTACAGCCCAACAATCTCTTCCCTGCGACTTGGCATGATAGAGGGCCTGGTCGGCCTTCCGGTACAGTGAGGCGGCGGTGTCCTGCTCACGCCACTCGGTAATACCGATGCTCAGGGTCACCCTGTCCGAGGTGATGGAGTTGGGGTGAGGCAGGTTGAGCCCTTCCATCGCCTGCTGCATCCGCTGAGCCATCACCTTGGCGCCCTCCATATCCGTGCCTGAAAGGATCACCGCAAACTCCTCTCCCCCTACCCGGCAGAAGACATCGGTTTGACGGGCCATCAGGGCAGAGAGAGCACTGGCCACCAGTTTCAGGCCCTTGTCTCCCTGATCGTGCCCCAGGGCATCGTTGTACTGCTTGAAGTGGTCAATATCCACCAGCATCAGTGAGGTGGGTATTTCGAAACGTCGTGCGGACGCCACCCCATCGGAAAGAGCCTGATCGAAGCCACGGCGATTCATTACCTGAGTAAGAGGATCCAGAGTGGTCTCCCGCCTGAATCGCTCCAGCAACTCCAGACTCTGACTGTGCCGGTCCAGCCCAAAGAAGTACCAGCGACTCAGGTAGAGTGAGGAAAGAGTGATCAGCAAGGGAAATTTCAGCACCGCCAGATAGTAGGTCACCGACTCGAAGCCGGTGTGCAGCAGAGTCAGGTAGGCGTACGCGGCCAGTATGATGCTGCAACTGAGGAACATCATCAGCCTGGAGGTGTACCAGCCGATCACCACGGTCAGGCAACCCAGCATGAATATCTGCTTAGACGATTGGTACTCCCCCCAGCTCTCCACGATATTGATGGACACCAGGCTCCAGACCAGACCAACCAACAACGCCATGAAGATGCGGATCGGCTTTCCGACCTCGCCGGTGTGATTGACCAGATAGGCTGCCACAGCCAGCACCAGCAATGAGATCAATACCTGAGCCATCGCCAGCAGGCGGGTCAGTGGCAGAGGCTGGGGAGGGTGCTCCCAAAGGTTTACGAAGAACAGCAGTTGCACCAGCAGGGTCGAGAAGATCACCCACAGGGTACCCTGACGCAGGTGTTTTTGCTGCATCAGTTGTATCACTTCGGGGTAGTGGCTCTGGCTCATTGGCACCTGCTCTGGCTTAAGGGACAGCTGACACACCGCTGGCGTCCTCCTACTATCCCCAAATAAGGGCAGTTATTGTACACGAAGCAGATTCAAGTGTGTCTTCAGCTCGCCCTAAAAAGGCGCTAATTTATGCAGAAAAAACCGCTTTATATCTTCCAAAGAGCAGGGTATCCATCGGTCTGCGGATTTCCCAGCAGAAGCTCACACCAGCTTTACCTGGGCGCTACCCTGAAGAAACCCCGCCGCAGCATTCAGGGCACAATGTCGCCATCATCAAGCCACCTCGGCCTGAGTGTCGGCGTAGTCCCGGTTAGCCTCCCAGTCATTGGCCCGATTCAGCAGAGGCGCTATGGTTGAGCCCTGTACCAGAATGGAAAACACCACCACCGAATAGGTCATCACCAACAGGATTTCGCGAACATCTATCCCCTTGCTGGCCACCACCACCACACCAGAGGGCACCGACATCGCCATGGCCAGCGCCAGACCGCCTCGCAATCCCCCCCAGGTCAGGATGGTCACCGACAGCGGGTTGTACTGGCGGAACCGGGCAAATCCCAGGTAGCAGAGGCGAACACTCAGGTAGCGGGCCGCCAGCACCACAGGAATGGAAACCACCATCAGAATCCAATCCTCCTGATGGAAAGTAAAGGTCAGCATGGCCAGGCCAATCAGCAGGAACAGCACGCTGTTGAGGAACTCATCCACCAACTCCCAGAAACTGTCCAGGTGCTCCCGGGTTTCGGTGGACATGCCGGTATGGCGGGTCCAGTTGCCAATGATGATGCCGGACACCACCATGGCCAGAGGACCAGACACCTCCAGGGCACTGGCGAGCACATAACCACCGGAGGGGATACCCAGAGTCAGCAGCAGTTCCATGGAGTGATCGTCGGTGGAACTGATCAGGGTATGAAACAGCAGGCCTAAGGCCAAGCCGTAGAGAATCCCACCCAGGGCTTCACGAATAAACAACTGAGTGATCCCGCTCAGGGTCGGCGCCTCACCGCCGAAGGCGATGGCAAACAGAGTGACAAAGAGCACTAGGCCAAAACCGTCATTGAACAGGGATTCGCCCTCAATCTGCACACTGATCTGCTCTGGGGCCTTCATCTTCTTGACGATGGCCAACACCGCAATGGGGTCGGTAGGAGAGATCAGGGCACCGAACAGCAGGCAGTAAACCAGATCGAACTCCACCCCGATCAGGCGGAAAAACTGCCACAGCGCTGCGCCGATAATCAGGGTGGAGATCAGGGTTCCGGCCAGTGCCAGAGTGGCGATCTCCCACTTCTGCGCCTTAAGGTTGGGCAGCTTGATCCCCAGGCCGCCGGCGAACAGCAGAAAGCCCAGCATGCCGTTGAGCAGGAAGGTTTCGAAATTGATGCGATCGATCGCCTCGGCCGCCACACTCTTCAATGAAAACCAGCCGGTCTTACCGGCGATGACGATAACCAGTGAGAGCATGAGAGCGCCGGCGGTAATGGCGATGGTCATCTGCAGTCGCCCCACCTTGCTGTTGATAAAGGCGATCATCATGGCAAGGGCTGCCAGGGTACATAGCGTGGCATACACCGTCATCGAACTCTCCTTATCCGCCACGCCTGTGGCATCACTTCCATTCACGAGGGGATGGGATTGTACCCAAAACTCACTCTATTTTAGTCGCCTGGAAAAAGAGAGTCAGATCACAGTTGTAAAGCATCCGAAACGGAGTGGGAGAGCGACAGGCACAAAAAAAGCGCCCCTGGGGGCGCTTCTTTCAAGCCTGCGCGGGATTAAACGCGCTTAAAGTCGATGTGGGTAACTTTAGGCTTGTAGGGGTGACGCTGCATGTCCTGAGCCTTCACCTTAACGGCTTTGCCATCGATGTTGATGGTCAGCTCGTCAGTGTAGAAGTTTTCGTTTTCCTGGGCTTGCAGGATTACGTTGTGCTCCAGCTCGATAGCAACGGCTTCTTCGCTGCCGCCGTAGATGATGGCGGGTACTTTGTCAGCATGACGCAGGCGGCGGCTCGCACCTTTCCCCAGGTCAGTACGTACAACAGCATTAAATTCGAAAGACATAGTTATTACCTTCAATGTCAGAAAAATTAATGCCACTGCTTGCGACCAGCAGTGGCACCTTACAAAAAGCGGACGGAGTCTACCATGACCGGCAGAGGATCACCAGCGCCCCGTGATCACCATTGTCTTACCCGACCGGTGTCCACATGGACAAAGCCTGACTTGGGATAATAACCCACCCCGCCCCGCTTCAGTGACAAAGCCGCCTTTCTCAGGTCGGAGAGTTCCACCCCCGGAATGGCGATGTCTATGGCCATACCTTTCATATGGTAGCTCTTCTTCGCCACCTTGGAGGACTTTCCGGCCAGCATGGCGTTGGTCTTGGGGCTGCGATAGCCTGAGATGATCTCGATACGCCGATCGGTATCCAGTACCCGGGTCAGGTCATGCAGGAGCTCATAGAGACCGTTATCCATAGGGATAGCCTCACCGGTGCGATGATCCCTGAGCACCTGGTTGAAGGCGTCCAGGGCAGACGGATCGTATTGGCTTGGAGTCCAGAAGGTGTGGCTGGTGCTCTCACCTGTATGGCGATTGTAAAAACTCAGGCGCTTGGGGGCAGCAAGGCTGGCATGAGCCGTCAAAGGCAGCTGGCTCAATACAGCCGCGGCACCAATCCCCATAAGAATCTTGCGTCTATTGTTATCAAAAGCGGTCATTCAGCGGTTCCAGTACAGCCATATAAAGAGGCCGGCTAAGGTGCCGGCGCCACCAAACTAGCGGCTATAATTTGTACTGGCAAGAACCAAGATTTGTGCTAACACTTCGATAGAAGCAATAAGGTCTTGAGAATCAGTCCCCTTTATCAGTCGAAAGTCGATCTCATCGCAATGGCGTTTTTGTGATCCGCATCACCATCCTGATGATAGATATCCCTGCGATAGTGAGCTACTCCATCCGCAGCGACCCAGGCACTCCAATACACCATGTACACCGGCAACGGACGCTTTAACCTGAACCATCGTGTCTCCCCCAATCCCCGGGCATGGTTAAATCGCTTCAGGTCCACCTCTCCCTCGAAAGCCAACTGGCGAGCCAGAAGATCGGCGCCCTCTACCCTGACACAGCCTGAGCTCAAGGCTCGCCGGGAGCGGTCAAACAGCTGCTTCTCCGGGGTATCATGCAGATAGATCGCCTTGCTGTTGGTCAGGTGGAACTTATATCGTCCCAGGGCATTTTCGTCCCCCGGGCGTTGAGACAGGCGGTAGGGAAAACGTCCACTGGCAGCCTGCTGCCACTGTTCGGCAGAATACTGGACCTGCTCTCCCTGCCGGTCATAGACAACAAACCGCTGCTTGGCGAGGTAGTCGCCACTCAGTCGGATCTTGGGCAGGAGATCCCGCCAGATAATGGAGCGGGGCACATTCCAACTGGGATTCACCACCAGGCTCACCACCTCGGTGGTCATTCTTGGGGTGCGCCTGCTGTTTCGCCCGACAATCACGCGGCTACTGAATCTCTCCCCTTGCGGGGTGATCCAGCGCAGTCGGTACTCAGGGATGTTTACCAGCAGATAACTCTCGGCGAATCGGGTGCGGTCATGCCACTGCCTCAGGGTGTTTCTAGCCAGTCTCTGCGCCCGAACTCTGGGAGCGGCCCTGAGCCAGGCTCGGGTTCTTGGCCCCACGACTCCGTCGGCAGCCAGGCCATGGCGGCGCTGAAACCTCTGCACGGACAGGAGCAGATCTTCATCATAGTGGACGTCGACTCGCTGGCCATCGTAGTCTCCCAACTGTTTCAGTACCCAGCGCAGTTCGACAACCTGAGGATGACTGTCGCCGGGCTCCAGCAGAGGCGCGGAGTCGAACTCCGGCCATGAAAAAGCCTCGAGCGCCATCAAATGGGCCACCCGTTGGCGTGCAAGACGATACTCATGGGCATCCGGGGTCAGTGCCCTGACCCTCTGCGCCATCCTTCCCTGACTCGCCGCCTTCAGCAGAGGGTACTCCCCCCCCTCAGATGCCATCAACAGAAATGGTGCCTCTCCCAGACCATCATCGCCCAAGGGGCGCCCACTCAACTGGAAGTTAAACTCCTCTATCAACTGGAATCCGAGCAACAGCAGCCTACCCCTCTCCTCCACGGGCAGATTGGGCGAATTCAGATTTTGATACAAAGAGTGAAACTGGGGGGAGACATTGGCCGCGGACAGGAAAGCCAACTGCAGGGTGAGCTCTTCGGCAGCTTGCTGCTGGTCCTCAACCGCTTTCCACAGGGGCATGGGCTGAGCAGCACACCCCAGTGTCCAGAATATCAGCATCAAGCAAAGCCGCTTAACCAAAAGCTGCCTCCTTATCTCGGTAAGGACGGCGTAAGTCAATCACGCCCCACAATAAAATCAGACCAGAGTTTTTTGTGCCCTGTTTCAACAGGGGTAAAGATAAGTATGGCAAGCCTTTGGCAAAGGCTGGGAGAAAATCGCTTCTTAAGCAATCAGAGGATTGATTTAGTTAGCGCATTTTACGAGGGGCTCAACAAGGCAAAAAAAATGCCCCCGGAATGAACATCTGGGGGCCAGGGGTTTCAAGGTCAAAACAATAACGAGAGAGCATGTTTGCCCGTTGCTTTGCACTTTAGTGCAGTGAGATTGCAGTCCTATGACAACACTGGCCGATTTTTCATCGCCCACAGCCGGATCAGGATCACGACTGACCGCCACGGCCAAAAACCGATCACACCAGACACACTCAACCAAACAAAATAATCATCTAATATCAGCAACTTAACCAATAGAAAGCGGATCCCCAACCCGATTCTCCGACCTCCTCTCCTTTTTCGCCCTTGCCGTGAGCCAGTTCACAGCAAACATGCAACAAACCTCATACACTTCAAAGCGTTTAATGTTCCCAAGCATGTCATATTGCGCTGTCCTATTTAGGGTAGCGCTTTCTTTTGCCCCGAATCGAATAAAGGGGCACCAGTCAGCCCCGTCACCGTCGATTCAGCGACAAAATTCAGGTATAAAGCCGCTCCTGCGCATCAACCTGAGAGACCCATGAATCGGAAACAATTGATTCAAACCATGGCGGCCCGCAGCGGCCTGAACCAATCCCAATGCCAAGCCAGCCTGTCCCAACTTCTGGACACCATAGCTCAAGCGTTGCACGAAGGTGAGAAGGTCTACCTGCCCAAACTCGGTGTCTTCGAAGTTCGTCACCACCTGCCCAAGAGCGGTCGCAACCCCATCACCGGGGAAACCATAGAGATCCCATTCCGATCCAGTGCCGCCTTCCGCCCCAGCGATGCCTTGAAGGTCGCCATCAAGGGCTAGCCCCATACGAAAACGCCGTCCCTAGGGACGGCGTTTTCATAGGGTGTCAGGCCTTACTCAATAACACTGCAAGCGACCACAGAGTTGGAGGGTTGAATGAAGAACAGCCAATACCCCTGAGCCAGCTCCCTATCCAGAACGCGAATGGTCAGGTTGTGGGAGCCCAGGTTGGACAAGTTGCTCTTGGTGAAACCGCTCATGTACTGCATATGGTTGACCCTGGCCTCCGACCCCTTAAACAGCCGGGTATCTACCTTATTGATGGCCAACTCATAGACCTCATCAAAGAAGCTGGCACGGGACACCTGACCGGTTAGATTGATGGTGGAGTGAGGCTCCCCTTTAAGATCAAAATAACGCAAGTTCATGCTGGCCCTGTCATCCTGAAGCACCACATCCGCAATCAGATAATGCTCACTTTCCCCCTGTCCCTGTACGTCGTAGAGCTCATTACGGCAGTTGAAGGTCAAATCCAGCGCACTTCTCTGACCCAGGGGGACCAGAATGATCAGGGTGACCAGTATGGTCGCCAATAGAATCACAACAGCTCTAATCACAATCAAACTCCCGTTTCAGCCATTGTGGATCAATGAACCTCGGGTGAATCCTAAAGTCGCTGATCTTGATGTTGCGTACCTCGCCGCTTTGCCCCTGGCGAACCAGAGTCACATTCAGCAGTTGCCTGTCATGGGAGAGAGCCAGATGAATCTCATCCCAGGGGAAGTAGACACAGCTAGAGAGGTGGCCAGTCAGGCTGTCAGCATAATCGGTGACCTCCTTAAGATTGGACTGGGAGCTGGTGGTGATAATGACCCTCATGCTCTGTCCCGACTCATTGCTTATCTGACTGCTTCTCTGAGTCAGGGGAGAGGAGGACCACTGGGCGCTAAGCATCCAGAAAAGAGCCGCCATCAGTCCTCCAACCACCATCAGTTGCCAGGCAGGTGTCACCCTGGGTCGATCTACCCCCATGGCACAGGGCATCAACGGAGAATCGGTCTGCACCTCTGGCAACTCCTCGACCACCAGTTGATAGCCCTCTTTAGGCACAGTATGGATATAACTGGCCTCAGGCTCCCCCAGTGCCTGCCTTAAGGTACAGATCGCCTTGACCACGGCAGACTCTCGGATGATGGGGGTCTCCCCACTGCCGCAGCTCAGCCTGTGCTTGCTCAGGGTTTCACCCCGATGACGCAGCAACTGAGATAGCACCAACACCTCATTGCGCTGCAGTGCCTTGCGCTCACCGGTGGCTATCTCCTCCAGGCAGGCCTGGTCCTCCAAAAATTGATATTGTCCTAACTGCATAATGTGTCGAGCTTTCGAGCCCCATGCCCCTCCAGTTACAGCAAGAATAGCGGGCCGGGATCAATTACTCCCTGTCCTCATCTCTCTTTGACCTCTAAATGTACCCAACCCGCTTGAGCGACAATACCGCCGAGATGGGCGAGTGTGATTCTTTTCACACTCCTTCCTCTACCAAAACACAGCAGTAATACCCAACCCCCGAGAACAGACAGAATAAACCACCAGCACACTGGGTCCAAATGGCGAAATATCTGGAATCACAAACATTCCCTACCTGAAGACACCGCTCCTGCCGAAGCCGGATTCCAGGAAGGTATGCCGCGAGATTCCTCACATCATCAAAGCGACCGGATTTCTAGCATGGTTCCCGAAGCCGCTGATGACGGCAATTGAGAAAAAACCACATTTCGGGGAAATGATGATGAGTATGCACCGTAGAGACGCACTAAAGAACATTATTGGCATCACCTCCTGCGCCGCTGGCGCCGCACTGGTGCCCGGCATCGCCAATGCCGCTGATGACTGGGTGCTCAAGCCAGGAGAGAGATTGGCCTACGCCCGACTGGATCCCGCAGAGGTGGCCGCCCTGGCCTTTCAGGACAACGTGAAGGCCGCTGGCTGCATGTATCAGGTGTTCCACGCCCTGGTAACCTCCCTGGCCAACTCCGACAGCCCGGATGCCGCCAAATGGGCCCAGATCCCTACCGCCCTGTCCGTCTTTGGCGGTGCCGGGGTGCTGTATCAGGGCACCATCTGTGGCTGCAACAACGCCATCGGCATGCTGTACAACATCCTTAAGATCAATGGAGAAAAACCCCACTCCCTGGAGCAGATCTCCGCTTACTACTCGCAAATGCCCCTGCCCCGCAATGACCAGACGTTTCTGGATGCGGTGGGCTACTCCATGGAGCAGTTTGACGAAGAGATCAAAGTACAGACCGAGGCCCACAGCCTGCTGTGTCACGCCTCCCTGACCCGTTGGAGCAAGGCCGCCGGCATCCCCATCTCCAAGAAAGCCAACCGTTGTACCCTGCTCTCAGCCTCCATCGCCTGGCGCGCCGTGGAACTGCTGAACATGGAGTTGGATGGTGAGGACCTGCACACTGCCCCCGGAGACTCCGAGGTGATCACCCAGTGCCAGAGCTGCCATACCCATGAAGACACCTTCCCCACTTCCGTCAGGGCATACCACATGGAATGCGACTCCTGCCACGGCGACAACTGATCCACCAGGAGCAACCTATGAAACGTTCACTCTTAGCCCTGTTGCTGACCAACCTGGTATTGGCCGGTTGCGGCAGTGACAGCAACAACGACGCCTCTGTGCCCCCAGTTGAACCCGAGGTACCGGTTGAAACCATCCCTGTGGAGCAAGCCACCAGCATCCAGGTTCTCAACCCAGAGGCTGAGGGGGTCACTGGCCAAGTGACCTTTGAGCTGGCCACCGAGGTCGGGGTGGCCATCACAGGCCTGAAACAGGCCTCTCTGGCTTACGTAGGCTTCCCGGTCTCCAAGCAGTGGGACCACATCACCGATACCATGGGACTGCCCTGGCACCAGGCACAGACCTTTGGCTGCGATGATGACTCCTGCACCATCGACATTGAGGAGATCGCTCCGGGCAGCTATGCCCTGACGCCCAACGAATTTCAGTGGGTCAGTGAACCTGTCAGTGTGCGCACCGCCCTCACTCTGGCCGGTCAGCCACCAGTCTGGATAGAGTCGACCCTGCCCTGATAGACCATCGCCAGGTCCCCTGAGGCTCTTGCCCCCGGGACCTGGCTAGCCTTCCAACCCCGCACAATCCACGCCCACAGTAACCAGCACGATTGACTCAGCAAGCCCAAAGGTAGCCATCCTATGTCCCTAAGTCCGGAGAACCTCAGCGATCTCACCCTGTTCAACATCAGGGTATTTGTTCGCCTCTACCAAACCACCAACTCTCAGGCAGTCGCGGATGCCCTTCAGGTTCACCCATCCAAAATAAGCCGCACCCTGGCCTCACTGCGAAAGTGCTTTGGCGACCCTCTGTTTATCCGGCGTCAGTATGGTTTCGAGCCAACCGCCATGGCTGGCAGGATCTTCCCGGAGATGGAGGTCCTGGTTCAGGGCGCCACCGCCCTGGCCGAGCACCTGGAGTCCGGTTGCCACCAGCGGCCAAAGCTGGTGCTCTGCGTCCCTGCTCCCCTCAGGGCAGGGTTGACCCAGCACCTCTATCAGGCGTGTTGCAAGCAAAGGAGCGACATCGAGCTTGTCACCCGCACCTGGAGCGGACGGGTGATGGAGGAGATGCAATCAGGCAAGGTCGACATTGGCGTGTTCTATGGCGCGAGAGGCTATCCCAGGTTGGGCAGTGAACTTGTTGCTGAGAACCGCACCGCCTATCTGGTGGGCGGTGCCCAACATGAGGTATGGCAAAAAGGGCTCCTCACCGCCGAGGAGATCATCAGCCATCCTCAGATCCTGCTTGAATTGGCGGGTTTCAATGACCGGGAGGACCCCCTTGTACGGGCCGCCCGCTCCCTGAATCTGCCCGTCCCTCCCCGGACCCGGCTCGACAGTCTGGCGGAGTTGGCGGAGATGGTGGTTCACTCCTCCCATCTGGCCCTGATCTGTGGCAGTCAGGCAGTAGACTTTCTTCGCTCCATCCAGGGGGTTCGGGTTCAGAGGCTGCCGGAAGAGGTGCGTCAGACCCTGCGTACCCCCGGTCTGGGGGACCGAAGCGTCGGCTTTCATATGGTCCAACGCCTCGGCCACACCGCCCCCGCCTGGCTGCTGGACTCCTTGCGACAGTTCATTCAGACCGCCACCGAGATGAAGGAGTAGGGCCTGCGGCAACTTAACCCTTGATTAAGGAAAACGACAGAAAAAATCCGGCCACCTGGGCCGGATTGTCTGCGTCTGACTACTGCATCAGCTGGCGGATATACTTCACCGGCGATGAGCCGTAGCTCAGGAAGGTCTCGTGGAATCGCTGCAGGTCAAAGTTGTTCCCCTGCCTGGCCTTCTGCGCTTCCCTCAGGTCGTAGATCTCGCGGAAGCCTGAGTAGTAGGAGGTCAGCTGCACCTGGCTAAGGGTGGCACGGCGCCACTTCTGCTCCGCCTCCTCCTGCTGCTGGAACGCACCGCCCACCATATGGGCCAGGGCCTGTTCGCGGGAGATCCCCTTCACCTGAATCTCATAATCGAGAATGGTGTTGGTGATCACCCTCAGGTTCCACTTCCAGTACATCAACCACAGTTCAGGCTCGAAACCGCCGTAGCCCTGCTCCAGCATCACCCGCTCGGCATACACCGCCCAGCCCTCGATCATGGCGCCATTGCCAAACAGGCTCTTCACCAGGCTGGGGGACTCGTTGGAGTAGACCAGCTGGGTGTAGTGACCGGGGATCGCCTCATGGATGTTGAGAATCTGCAGGATCCAGTGGTTGTACTCCCTCAAATAGCTCTCCGCCTGCTCGTCGGTCATGCCATCGAGCGGCGTCACGTTGTAGTAGGTGTTCGCCTGCTTATCGTAGGGCCCCGGGGCCGAGATGGAGGCACCGGCAAAGCCGCGCATGTAGGCGGGGGTCTCACGCACCACCAGGGGCTTGGTGGGATCCAGGGTCACCAGCTGAGTCTCATTGACAAACTGCACCAACTCGGGGATCTGTTTGCGCACCTCGGCAACAAAGTCTTCCCGCTTCACGTGGCGGGCGGACAGGTGATCCACCAGCTCCCGGACCGCCTCCAGATCGTCCACCGGCATCCCCTTACCAGGGAAGTACTTGGGCCACAGCTGCTGGGTGATGGTGATCATCTGTTTCTGGGCCTGATCCCGGTCCGCCAGCGCCTTCTCATACAGCTGTTTCGCGGTCATCCCCGCCTGGATATCCAGGGCAAACTTCTCCTCATAGAGGGTTTCACCGATGCGGAAGGAGCGCGGGCTGCCCTTCTTCAACTGGGCCACCTGGGCTTCCAGCCAGCCGATGTGGCTCTGAATCGCCTGCTTGGCCACGAAGAAACGTTCCTGGAACAAGGCTTTGTCGCTGTCACTCAGGCCAGACTCCATCGCCTGAGTCAGCATGGCGTTGGAGAAGACGCTCAGTGCCCCGCGGTTTTGCAGCAGCGCCAGTTCGGTGTGCTCCAGGGTGGGGTTGTTGATGTTCTCCCGAGCGGCGCGGTAATACTCAGGCACCATCTCCATGCGGCCGAGAATCGCCGTCAGCCGGGTTTCCAGGGGAGCATAGGGCTCATTCATCAGCCGGGCAAAGGGACCGGCCACATTGTAGTTGGCGGGGTTCCATTGCCAGGATTTGAATCTGCTGTTCTCCCACTCCATCTTATCCAGCACATTGGTGATCAGGGCCAGATCGATACGGGCACCGGCGGTCATCTCCACCTGGCTGAAGGGGGCCAGTTGGACACGCCACTTGGCCACAAATTGGGCATCGCGCAAACGGCTGTCGCTGTCTGGGATCACCAGCTGATCCGCATAATCGTAAAAGCCACTGTAGAGGGCCCAGGTGGGAGAGTGGCGCCACAGGTCATCCACAAAGGACTGACTGACGGCATCAAACTTCTGGGCCTGACACTCGGCCAGACAGGGGGGCGGGATCAATTCGGCGGTGGACTGGCTCTGGCAGCCCGCCAGCCCAAGGCTGGCCAGCAGTGCCAGGGCGGCAACTTGGGTTTTCATGGTTCACTTCCCTGGTGGATTGAGTGTGGCAAGTAAACCAGAAAAGCGGGGCTGCTGTCAGCCCCGGTTTAAGCCGCGGTTAAAGTTGGTAACAATTTGTTGGTACAACACTATTCGCTTGCGACGCCAGGCCAGCAGCCCCAGACAGGCCAGCAGATAGAGCGCGGGCTCATACCAGCCCGACTTCACCGACCACCAGAAATGCACCGGCGCCAGCAGCGCCGCCAGATAGACCCAGTTGTGCAGTCTCTGCCAGCGGCGCCCCAGGCGGCGCTGCATGGCGCTGGTGGAGGTCATTGCCAGGGCTATCAGGATCAGCAGTGCCGCCATCCCCACCAGGATGTAGGGGCGTTTGACAATCTCGCCGAGCAGCAGTTGCACATCCCCCAGCAGGTCCAAACCGAGAAACGCCGCCACATGCAGCAGGGCATAGGCGAAGGCCCACAACCCCACCAGGCGACGCACCCGCATCAGTCCTCCCATCTTCAGCCCCTTGGCCAGGGGGGAGACCAGCAGACTGAGGATCAGGCCGTGAATCGCCCCCATCCCCAGGAAGTGGATCACGTACTGCACCGGGTCGCCGCCGGCGGCCCCGGCCTGCACCGCCAACCACAGATAGGCCAGAGGCAACAGGAAACCGAGATGCAGCAATGTCTTCAGGGCCAGAATCCGGCCTCGGGTCAACGTCATCAATACCAGCGCCTCAGATTCAGGTCGGTGTACATCTGAGCCACGTGCTCTCCATAGCCATTGAACATCTCCGTGGGGATCCGCTTGGCGGACAGCAGGCCTCCGGCGCCAATGCGGCGCTCACTGGCCTGGGACCAGCGGGGGTGGTCCACCTGCGGATTGACGTTGGCGTAGAAGCCATACTCATGACTGGCCAGCAGATTCCAGGTGGTCGGCGGCATCTTCTCCACCAGCTTGATGCGCACGATGGATTTGATGCTCTTGAAGCCGTATTTCCAGGGCACCACCAGGCGGGTGGGGGCACCATTTTGCGGAGGCAGCGTGCGGCCGTAGAGTCCCACAGACACCAGGGTCAGCGGGTTCATCGCCTCATCCATGCGCAGCCCCTCCACATAGGGGTAATCAATACCGCCGCCAACAAAACGGGACGCCTGTCCGGGCATCTGCTTAGGATCATAGAGGGTTTCAAAGGCGACGTACTTGGCCCGGCTGTTGGGGTTGGCCCGCTTAATCAGCTCTGCCAGAGGAAAGCCCAGCCAGGGGATCACCATGGACCAGGCCTCCACGCAGCGAAGGCGATAGATGCGCTCTTCCAGGGGCATGGAGCCAATGAGCTCCTCCACATCCAGGGTCAGGGGGTTATCCACCTCCCCATCGATGGTCAGGGTCCATGGCCTGGTCTTCAGACCCTGGGCATTTTTCACCGGGTCTGTCTTGCTGGTACCGAATTCATAGAAGTTGTTGTGAGTGAGGATCTTCTCCTCCGGCGTCAGCTCGTCGGTAATGCCGTAGTTGCGGCTGACGTCGAAGGCAAGGTCCCGGCGGGGCGCCAGATCGACACTCTCGCTCTCCGGCTTCAGCCAGTCCAGCAAACCAGCCTGAACATTCAGTGGCAGGCTGGCACTGATGGCGCCCAGTCCCAGGGCTTTGGCGATCTTACGCCTGGCCCTGAACACCTCCTCCGGGGTGACATCGTTCTCTCTGTGCTTATCCCACGCTTTTCTGGCTAAGTACTTCATCCACACACTTCTTTACTCTTGGGTTAACCAATAAGACCCAGGAAGGCCCCATATGATTTCACCCTGTTTCAAGAAAAGGCAGCCTAAGTACCGGGTTAACCCTCGTAGTTTCGCTTGACGAATTGAGTCAGTGCCTCGACCAACCATCCAGGACAGAGGCTGGGATTGTTGCAATGCAGGTAGACCCCCAGATTGCTGGAATTGCCACTGAACAAACTGTGCAACTTGCGTCTCAACAAACCCGGCATGGTAAAAGCCACAATGTTGCCGTGCGTCTCCAGATAGTCCTGACTGCCCCGGCCACCGATAATGGAGTACGCCCTCCCCTCCTGAAGAATGGCCACCAGGTCCGATAAAGATGACACCCTGGCCTCAATCTCCAGTTTTCTGCCCATGGCATTGGCGTAATCCTCCATGGGGTCACGCCCTTCGTTGAAGGAAGGCAACTCATTCACCACGAAAGGGTAATCCAACATAGCCAGGTGCAATTCGGCCTTTCTTTGCCAAATGGGGTGATCTTTTACGGCGACCACCATCGGGTTGTTGTTGTAACAGATGAGCCTTGATTCGACATTCTTCCTGGGTTCAAACCCATAGTAGAGGGCCATATCCACCTGGTTGCTGTCGTTTGGCGCCACAGACTCTGTGCCACCTGTTACCACAGCGATATCCAGTTTCTCCCCCCTGGCTTCCGCCAGGGTACGCAGGTGTTTCAACAACCCCTGGCTCAGGGCTGTCGGGGTAGAGATCCTGATCTTGGCATTGGAGTTGGCCGCTTCCGGCTGCATCAACTCATGGGGCATCTCCTTGGCCATCTCCAACAAAGCGTCCGCCCTGGGATAAAGGCGCATCGCCAGTGGGGTAGGTTCAAAGCCACGTTGCCGACGCACAAACAGAGGGTCATTAAAGGTGTCCCGCAATCCACTTAGGGTTCGGCTCACTTTGGAGGGCAGGACATCCAGGGATTCAGCCACCTTATTGGAGTTCATCTTCTGACTGAGAAGCACAAAGACTTCCAGATCAAACAGACTGAGTCGCCTCAGTCGGCGCCAGGTCAATATGTCGTTCATGGCCACCTTCAGCCTCCTGGTATAAGAGGCTGTATAGTTTGCCATGATCATCATGCTCACAAGAGATAATGACGAAAAAATTTCAATGTGTGATAGCGAAGACATTCCCTATGCAATCATTGGAATTTCCATTTTGCAGAAACTGCAACGTACTCAGCAGGCTGCTTTTGCACCGCTTAACGGCTCGCCCCTTGATAGCGCCGCATCCCGGTGCCACCCTAGGCGTCATCACTCCTTGAGAATCAAACTGCTATGACTCTGGACCCCCTTACCCTGGGCCTGCTGGCCCTCGCCGCTCTGCTGGGACTGATTCTGGGCTGGGCCCTGCAACTCGGTCCCCGTCGACGTGCGGAACAGGACACCACTGCCCTGGAGGTCACCGCGGCCAACCAGCGAGAGCAACTGGAAAAATTGGAATCCCAGCTGCAGGAGAAGGAGACATTTCTCAACGACCTCCACGGCGCCCTGGCACAGAGCCGGGCAAAGGAGGAGGGCATGCGTCAGCAAATGCAACAGGCGCTGCAAAGCGAAAAGCGGCTGAGCATGGAGTTTGAGAACCTGGCCAACCGCATCTTCGACACCCAGAGCCGCCGCCTCACCGAAGCCAACAGCAACCAGCTCGGCGCTGTGCTCAACCCCTTGCAGCAACAGCTGGACGGTTTCCGCAAGCAGGTGCAGGAGAGCTACACCAGCGAGACCCGCGAACGTTTCGCCCTGAAGCACCAGTTGGAGGATCTCAAGGCCCTCAACCTACGGATGAGTGAAGACGCCCTCAATCTGACTCGGGCCCTCAAGGGAGACAACAAGGCGATGGGTAACTGGGGCGAGGTGGTACTTGCCCGGCTGCTGAGCCAGAGTGGTCTGCGCGAGGGTCACGAGTACGATACTCAGGCCGCCCTGAAGCAGGAAGATGGCAAACGCTATCAACCCGATGTGGTGGTTCACCTGCCTGACGACAAGGACGTGGTGATCGACTCCAAGGTCTCCCTCGTAGGCTATGAGCGTTTCTTCAATGCTGAAGAGGGCGCTGAACGTGAACAGGGGATGCGCGAACACCTGGCCAGCATCCGCGGCCATATTAAAGGGCTGGCAGAGAAGGATTATCACAAGCTGAAAGGGATCCGCACCCTGGACTATGTACTGATGTTCATCCCGGTAGAACCGGCCTTCATCGCCGCCATCGAGTCGGACCCTGATCTGGTTAATTTCGCCCTGGAGCGGAACATTTTGCTGACCAGCCCCACTAACCTGATGGTAGCCCTTCGCACCATCAACAACCTGTGGCGCTTCGAGCATCAGAGTCGCAATGCCCAGGAGATCGCCAATCAGGCAGGCAAGATCTACGACAAACTGGTGGGCTTCTCCGATGATCTGCTCAAGGTGGGAAGAGCTCTGGAAACCGCTCAGGGCAGCTATGACAAGGCGGTCAACAAGTTCTCCTCCGGGCGTGGCAACCTGCTGCGTCAGGCGGAGCAGATGAAACAGCTGGGCGCCACCACCAGCAAACAGCCTCAGGCAACTCTGCTGGAGGACGCCCTCAACCCGACTCTGGACGAGGCGGCCGGGGAGTAAAGGGCGAGTTGGAAACGAACAAGGGAGGAGCGATGGGTTGGATTGCCCGGACGCTGGTACTGGTATCGGCTCTGCTGAGCGCCCACACCTGGGCCACAGCGACGCAAAGAGACGCCTTCGAACAGGCGATGAATGCCATCGAGTCCGGAAACCAGGCTGAGTACCACCTGCTGAGAAAACAGCTCAAGGCCTACCCCCTGGCCCCCTATCTGGAGTTCGAGTATCGCACCACCCAGATGAGTAAGCTGACCACCCAGCAGGCGGTGGAGATCCTGGCCAACCTCTCCAATACCCCCCTTTACGACAGCTTTAAACACCGATTCCTGGTGCAAGCCGGCAAACGCAAACGCTGGGAGAGCTTTGTGGCCATCAGCCCCCAGCCGCCGAGAAGCACCGAGCTCAAATGCTACTACTATCGCGCCAAGCGCACCCTGGGCGAACCAGAAGTGGCCTGGGACGGCGCCGACCAGCTGTGGCTGACACCCAAAAGCCTGCCGGAGGCCTGCACCCCACTGTTGAAAAAGTGGCGCAAGGCCGGGCGAAGAACCAACGAACTGATATGGCAGCGGATGTTACTGACCTTCGACGCTCGTCAGGGGCAGCGGCTGGCCTACCTCAACACCCTGCTCACCGGGGAGTGGAAGAGCCGCGGCGAGCGCCTGGTGCGCCTCTATCGCTACCCCAGAGAGGTGCGCAACCAGGGCCGCATCAAGCGCTACCCCCAGGCGCCGCAGATCGCGGCGGTGGCCCTGAAGCGTCTGGCTCGCTCAGACGCCGGTTACGCTCTCAAGCAGTACTTCAACTGGCAGGGAGAGCTGGGAGAGCAGGAAACCCAGGTACGACGGGAGATCATCCGCCGCGCCCTGGGTGACAACATCTGGACCCCGCAGCTGGCCTTCCTGATGGAACAGTTTCCCGAGGATGACCTGATCATCCGCCGCACCCGCCAGCTCATCGGCAATGGTGACTGGGCACAAATCAACCTGTGGCTCTCCCGAATTCAGGATGTGGAAGCAGACGACTGGCGCTACTGGCGCGCCCGGGCGCTGGAAGAGCTGGGACTGGAACAGGAAGCGATGGCCGCCTACCGGGAACTGGCCAAGGAGCGCAGCTACTACGGCTTCCTGGTCTCCCAGAGGCTGGGGTTGCCCTACAGCCTGAACACCACCCTGCCCAGCCCATCGGCCCAGGCCGGTGACAAGGTGACTCAGCTGCCCGCCCTGCTGCGGATCACCGAGTTGATGGCCCTGGACAGACTGCCCGAGGCCCGGGCCGAATGGCGCTGGCAACTGCTCAGGGTCACCAAGGAGGAGCAGCATGCGCTGACAGCCCTGGCCGATGAGATGGGCTGGCACTTCCTGACCGTTCAGGGCACCATCACCGCCAAGGCCTGGAACGCCATCCCCTGGCGCTTTCCCGCCGCCTACAACGACGAGTTCAACCGTCAGGGCAAGCGCTGGCAACTGGACCCGGAGCTGCTGCGGGCCATTGCCCGGCGGGAGAGTGCCCTCTACCCCAGGGCCCGCTCCGGGGCCAACGCCTATGGCCTGATGCAGCTGCTGCCCTCTACCGCCAAAGAGACCGCCCGGCGCATCGGCACCTCCTACCAGGGGCGCAGCCAACTCTATGACCCGGGCTACAATATCCGTCTGGGCAGCGCCTACATCAACCAGCTGCTGGAACGCTATGAGGGCAACCGCATCCTGGCCACTGCCGCCTACAACGCCGGCCCCCACAGGGTCAGTCGCTGGCTGAAGCGCTCCGACGGTAACCTGGCCACCGATCAATGGGTGGATACCATCCCCTTCAGGGAAACCCGGGATTACGTCAAGGCGGTGCTCAGCTATCAGTTGATCTACAACGACCTGCTGGGCACCCCCGGGTTGCTGCTCTCTGAAGAGGAGCTGAGCCGCCGTTACTGAGCCGACAGCGACTCACGGCACTGCAGAGCTCGACTATCCTTGATGGTGTGACAACCCCAAGGAGCGCAATATGGTGCAGAGCCTGGAGCCCGTTCTCGGCCAGTTGCAGCAGGTGGTGCTGGATAAACCCAGAGAGATCAGGCTGGCAATGGCCTGCCTGATCGCCCGCGGTCACCTGCTGATCGAGGACCTGCCCGGGATGGGGAAAACCACCCTGTCTCAGGCTCTGGCCACCACCCTGGGGCTGAGCCATCAGCGGGTACAGTTCACTGCGGATATGCTGCCGGCAGACCTCACCGGGTTCTCCATCTTCTCCCCGGAATCCCAGGAATTTCGCTTCCATCCCGGTCCCCTTTTCAGCCAGGTGGTGCTGGCCGACGAGGTGAATCGAGCCAGCCCCAAGACCCAGAGTGCCCTGCTTGAAGCGATGGCCGAACGCCAGGTCAGCTGTGACGGCACCACCCGTTCCCTGCCCGACCCCTTCTTCGTTATTGCCACACAGAACCCCCAGGAACAATCCGGTACCTTCCCCCTGCCCGAATCTCAGCTGGACCGGTTTATGATGAGGCTCAGCCTGGGATTTCCCAGCCTACACTCAGAAAAGCTGCTGCTGCGGGGCGATCACCTGGCAGACAGGGTCCGGGAGCTGCCCGCCCTGCTCAGTGCCACCGACCTTAGCCTGATGCAACAGCGGGCGGACGGCGTCGCCGTCGCCGAGCCTGTGCTGGATTACCTGCTGGAGCTGGTTCAGCACAGCCGGGATAATAATGAGGGCTTGCTGCCCCTATCTCCCAGGTGCAGCCGGGCGCTGCTGGCTGCCGCCCGGGCCTGGGCGCTGATGGATGGCCGCAGTTTTGCCGTGCCCGACGATGTTCAGGCTGTCTTCGCTGCCGTGGCCGGCCACAGGCTGGGGACCGGAGAGCGGGGCAGCTCCGGAGCACAGCAACTGCTGGAACGGGTAAACCCCATCCGATGAAGATCCCCAAATTCTGGCAGCCACCTGAGATCCAGGCCTCCCCCAATGCCCGCCTGGAACACAACGACATCCTGATTCTGCCCTCAAGGTTTGGCCTGTTCTACCTTGCCCTGGCAGGGGTGCTGTTTGTCTTTGGCTCCAACTACCAGAACAACCTGATCCTGATCCTCTCCTTCCTGATGTTCAGCCTGTTCAGCTCCTGCCTGCTGATCTGCTTTCGCAACCTGTCCGGGCTTTCCCTGAGGTTTCAGCCGGGCCGCTCCAGCTTTGCCGGCCAGCAGGTGGGGTTTCCCCTGGAGCTGGCCAGCGACAGAGTCCGTCACGCCCTGACCCTGAGCCTGGACAGAGGCGCCCAGCAACGGTTGCAGCTGCTGGCCACCCCGGGACAGCGCCTGGAGCTGGGGAAGCTAGGAAAACAACGAGGCAGGTTGCTGCCCGGCAGGGTTCGCGTCAGCAGCCACTATCCCCTGGGCCTGTGCCGGGTCTGGGCCCACATCCAACCGGAGGTGGGCTGCTGGGTCTGGCCCAGCCCGACGCCGCCCAATCAGTCGATACCGGCGGTATCTTCCCGGTCCCAGACCAGCCAATGGCAGGAACTGGATGGCCTTTGCCCCTGGCAGCCCGGCCACAGCCTCTCCCGAATGGACTGGAAGCAACTGGCCAGGCAGCGTGGAAAGATGCTCAAACAGTTCAACGATCACAGTAACGAGGCTTACTGGCTGGAACTCAACCCTGACCACGGCGAGCTGGAACAGCATCTGAGCCAGCTCGCCGGTGTGGCGCTGCACTGCCAGCAGCAGGGGGTCCCCTTCGGACTCAGGGGACCGCATATGGAGGTCGCGCCCGGGCTGGACGGCGACCACCTGATCAAAGTCCTGGACAGGTTGGCCGGGGTGCCCCATGGTCGCTGAATCCCCTCAGGCAACCCTTCGCCAAACCCTGGGATGGCTGCTGCTGACCCAGCAGATGATGGTGGTGCACCTGATTGGCATCCTGCCGGACTGGGCACTGGCCATCGCCAACCTGGCCCTGGCCTGGCGGCTGGCGATCTTTCTTGGAAAGGTCCCGCCTCCCCGTCCCATGCTGCTGTTTCTTATCTCACTCATGGTACTGCTGAGCCTGGTGCCTCTCTACCTGAGAGAGGGACTGGCCATCACCCTGTCGGTGATGATCGCCCTGGCCTACAGCCTCAAATCCCTGGAGGTGCGCTCCCGGCGCGATATTCTGGTGCTGACCCTGGTGGGATTTTTCCTGATTTCCCTCAGTCTCATCCCCCAGCAGTCGCCACTGAAGCTGGCTTCGGCCCTGGCTCTGTTCACCCTGAACATCACCGTACTGCTGAGCCTGCACAGCAGCGGTTCTGCCCGCAGCAACCTGGGCAACACCTTGCGCCTGGCCCTGTTCAGCCTGCCCATGACCCTGCTGCTCTATCTTCTGGTGCCCAGGGTAGACCCCCTCTGGCATCAAGGCATGCGCCCCGCGGCAGAAACCGGCCTGAGTGACACCCTCTCCCTAGGCGAGATTGCCGAACTGACTCAATCCACCGAGATGGCGTTCAACGCCAGCTTTGAACTACGACCTCCCCAGGAGCTGCTCTACTTCCGGGTGTGGATCCACAATCTCTATGATGGCCGCACCTGGCATGGCGCCCGCCCCCACCCTCTGGACGCCATCACCGCCACCCGGGCGGAAGAGGGCCACCTGTACCGAATCAGTCACTGGTATTCGAGTGGCCGGCTGCCCACATTGGCCATGAGTCAGGGGCTCTCCCCTGGCCTGCGCCCTCTGGGAGATGGACTGTGGCAAGGAAGGGGGCAGCAGGATCAGGTACTGAGCTGGCGCCCCAGGGCGGTACCGGCAGCGCCTCAGGCGATCGTCGACGCCCTGAACCTGCCCCCGTCGGGCAACCCCCGGGCCAGGCAATTTGGCGAGTCTCTTAAGGGGCTCAGCCAAAGGGAGATCGTCCATCGGGTGCTGCTCAGCTTCAGGGACAAGCCTTTTCATTACACCCTCTCTCCGCCAGCCACTGGCCCGGACGAGATAGACGACTTCCTGTTTGAAACCCAGGCTGGATTCTGCGGCCACTATGCCGGAGCCATGGTGTTCGTCCTCAGGGCCGCAGGCATCCCCGCCAGATTGGTCACCGGCTATCAGGGAGGACGATGGCTGGGCGAAAGCAACCGGCTTCAGGTGCGCCAACTCAATGCCCACGCCTGGGTGGAGTACTGGCTGCCGGCCCAGGGCTGGGTTCGCAGTGATCCCACCAGCATGGTGGCGCCGGACAGGGTGCAGATATTGGGGGAGCAGCGATTGGCCCAGTGGTGGGGGCTGACGGGCTGGCTCAAGGAGAGCGCGCCGGTACGCACCCTGGGCGCCTGGGCCGACAGTCTCAATGCCCTGTGGCATCAGCAGGTCAGTGGCTTTGACCGCCTCGGTCAGCAGCAGTGGCTGAGCCAATGGCTGGGGCGCCTCTCGGTTCAACACCTGTTGCTGCTGGCCGGGTCCATCATGCTCACCACCTTGCTGATTCACCTCAGGCTGGCCAGGATGCTGACCCCGCCTAAGCTGCCCGCCCTGGAGCTGCTACTGTGGCGCTGGCTGTCAAAGCGCCTGACCCGGCTCGGTGCCCGGCCCGGGCGCGCCACCTCTGTTTCCCAGCTGGTGAGCCTGACCCAAGATCATTGCCCGCAAGCCTCACGTCCGGCTCGCCTGCTGCAACGGCTGTTCTACCGCCTGCGTTACGCCAATCCCCCTGCGGGTCAGCGTCGGCTGCTGAGGCTGGCGATGTGGCGTCAGTTCCTCAAGCTGCGCCGGGCCCTGAAAGCCGAGGTTGATACAGGCTCTGCGATGGACATCAGCTAGGGTGGCCCGAGTGTCGCCGGCGGCGCACTGGTGTATACTCAGCCCAAATTCCTGTAAAAGACCGAGTTTCGATGACCGACGGCCCAAGCCTGCTGTGGCACGACTATGAAACCTGGGGTGCCAACCCCGCCTCCGACCGTCCGGCGCAGTTCGCTGCCATCCGCACCGATCTGGATCTCAACCCCATCGGAGAGCCCATAGAGCTGTTCTGCAAACTGCCCGCAGATTACCTGCCCTCTCCGGAAGCAATGTTTGTTACCGGCATCACGCCGCAGCGGGCCAACCGCCTGGGTGAGGTGGAAGCGCAGTTTATCGCCAAGGTGGAAGCCGAGATGGCCAAACCCGGCACCTGCACCGTCGGCTACAACTCCATCCGTTTCGATGATGAGGTGACCCGCTATACCCTGTATCGCAACTTCCATGATCCCTACGCCCGGGAGTGGCAAAACGGCAACAGCCGTTGGGACATCATCGATCTGGTCCGCGCCTGCTACGCGCTGCGGCCAGAGGGTTTTGAGTGGCCCCGGCGCGACGACGGCAACCCCAGCTTCAAACTGGAGCACCTGACCGCCGCCAACGGCCTGGATCACGGCAATGCCCACGATGCGGTGTCCGACGTTCAGGCCACCATCGCCCTGGCCAAGCTGATCAAAGAGGCTCAGCCCAAGCTGTACGACTGGTTCTTTGGCCTGAGGCGCAAGCAGGCGGTGGCCAAACTGGTGGATGTGCTGGCGATGAAGCCCCTGCTCCACGTCTCCTCGCGCTTCCCCGCCAGCCAGGGCTGCACCACCCTGGTGATGCCCATGGCCTGGCACCCGGAGAACCGCAACGCCGTGGTGGTGGTCGACCTGCATCAGGACGTCACCCCGCTCATCGAGTGGAGTGTGGAGCAGCTCAAGGAGCGGCTCTACACCCCCAGCCGTGAACTCAACGAAGGTGATCTGCGGGTACCGGTGAAACAGCTGCACTTCAACAAGAGTCCCTTTATCGCCCCGGCGGCCACTCTGGAAGATGCCCAGGCTGAGAGGCTGGGACTGGATAAGCAGCGCTGTCGCGACAACTACAAGCTGCTGCGCAGCCACCATCAGCAGGTTCGGGAGAAACTCACCGCCCTCTACGGCGAAGAGTGGGCCTCGGACGACACCCGGGATGTGGATCAGCAGCTCTACGGCGGTTTCTTCTCCGATAGCGACCGCAGTCAGATGGAACTCATCCGCACCACGGCGCCGGAGCACCTGGCGGCGCTGAACCCTCAGTTCAGTGACCCCAGGCTGGCTCCTCTGTTTTTCCGCTTCCGGGCCCGCAACTACCCTCAAACCCTCTCCGAGCAAGAGCAGAAGCGCTGGCACAGCCACTGCCAGGAGCGGATCAATGACCCTGAATATGTGATGCGGCTGGAGCAGTTAGTGGAGACGCATCAACAGGATGAAACCAAGATGGGGTTACTGAAAGCGCTCTATCATCATCTCCAATCGTTGTAAATTAAAGAAATGTTGCCCACTTCCCCTATATTTGGAAGTGGGTGTGATCAGCGTCACATCAGAACGATCCGCAACCACCTAAACTGTAACCCAGTTTCATAAATTGAGGATTGAGGATGAGTACCCGTTTTGCCGACGCGTTGACTCAGATGCCCGAAGCCTTGGCGGAGGCGGTAGCCCCCATGTTGACCGAGCATTTTGCCGGTCATCTCTCTGCCGATCAGCTGAAGGAGCTCAGTGAGAAATCCGGCCTAAGTGGCACCGAGCTGTACCTGGCCCTGCTGCCCATCGCTGCGACACTCTCCTACGCGCCCATCTCCAACTTCTTTGTTGGTGCCATTGCCCATGGGGTGTCTGGCGACGCCTATATGGGCGCCAACATGGAGCTGGTAGGGGAAGCCCTGTTCCACTCGGTTCACGCCGAACAATCCGCCATCAGCCACGCCTGGCTGGGGGGCGAGCGTAAACTGGTGGGGATCACCGTTAACTACTCTCCCTGTGGCCACTGTCGTCAGTTCATGACCGAACTGAACAACAACGAAGGCCTGACCATCCGCTTGCCCGAACAGCAACCCCAGCCTCTGACCCATTACCTGCCTTACGCCTTCGGGCCCAAGGATCTGGGGATGGAAGATGGCCTGCTGGACGGCAACGACCATGAGATGGCGCTGGACAGTGACGACTCCCTGGTGCAGCGTGCCCTGCGTGAAGCCAACGCCTCTTACGCCCCCTACTCCAAGACTCCGGCGGCCATCGCCCTGGAGACTGATACCGGTCGGGTGTTTGTGGGTCGCTACGCCGAGAACGCCGCCTTCAATCCCAGCCTGCCAGCGATGCAGATCGCCCTGAACGGCATGGCTCGTATGGGACTGCCCTTCGAAAGCATCCGCCGCGCCGTGCTGGTGGAGAGCGATCGGGGTCAGATCAGTTTTGTTCACAGTGCCAGCGATGCCCTGGCCACAGTCAGCCAGGTGAAGCTTGAAGTTTTCAAAGCGCAAGCTTAATAAGAGCGTGAAAAAGATGCAGGCGGGTCGACGCCGCCTGGTGTTCAACCGGGGTCTGAACCAGGACCCGGGATGGAAAATGAGCGCTTAGGGCGTGTTGACCTTTGCTGAGTAGTTTTGCGCCAGCATCCAGCCACTAAGGCCTCGGTGTATAGACATTGTGCCCCAAATGAATGGGTACCTAGACTGAGCAAAGCGCCCTTCGGGGCCGGCCTGACGACAACTACTCGTCGTCGTTCGATTTTGACGTAGAGTCGTACCAACACAACGTGATATCTGCAAGCTCAGTTGAAATAAAACGGGTTTCAGGCAAGGCGGCCAATCAAAGCTCTAGGGTCCTAAAGCAAGATTGGCAAACGCAGCATGAAGTCCGTTTTAATCAACCCGTAGGGAAGTCGCCTTGAGCACTGACTCTGTGTTGTGACTCTTTAGAAGGGCAATAACCATTCCTTCAGAGTCACGCCTTGATTCATCACTCAAGGCAACTTCTGAGCAACACAGCTACCGCGTTGTGTTGGTACCTAGCCTACAATCGAACTTCTTGATTAGTCGTCGTCATCCTCGGCCAAATTCTAAGCACCAAAGATAAACACGCCCTGGTCTCCTAAAAGCAGGAGAAAAAAATGCCGCCCAATGGGGCGGCATTTTCTATTTGGGTAAGCGCAATTTTAACGAAGAGGTGTCCATGCGGCTGCCCCCCAGTCGCTGCACCTCCGCATAAAACTGATCCACCAGGGCGGTCAGCGGCAGCTGTGCCCCATTGCCTCTGGCTTCATCCAGGGCAATCCCCAGATCTTTACGCATCCAGTCCACGGCAAAACCAAAGTCATACTCATCTTTGAGCATGGTGTGGCCCCGATTGTCCATCTGCCAGGACTGGGCCGCGCCCTTGCCGATCACCTCCAGCACCTTGTCGCCGTCCAGGCCCGCCTTCTGGGCAAAATGCATCCCCTCGGCCAGCCCCTGAACCACGCCAGCGATGCAGATTTGATTCACCATCTTGCACAACTGGCCACTGCCCACAGGCCCCATCAGTTCGGCGCAACGGGCATAGGCATCGATGACAGGGCGGGCACGCTCGAACTGCTCGGGTTCGCCACCGGCCATCACGGTCAACACACCATTCTCAGCTCCCGCCTGACCGCCGGAGACCGGCGCATCCACAAAGCCGACCCCCAGCTCTCCAGCTGCCGCCGCCAGCTCCCTGGCCACATCGGCAGACGCCGTGGTGTGATCCACCAGCACCGCACCGGAACTCATCCCCGCCAGCGCGCCGTGCTTGCCGGCCACCACCTGCCGAAGATCGTCGTCATTGCCCACGCAGACAAAGACAACCTCACACCCTTCGGCAGCATCTTTGGGGGTCAGAGTGTAGCTGCCACCATACTGCTCCTGCCAGCGCTGCGCCTTGGCGGTGGTGCGGTTGTATACGGTGACATCGTGCCCCGCCTGCTGCAGGTGACCCGCCATGGGGTATCCCATGACGCCCAATCCAATAAAGGCAACCTTGGCCATTGTTTTCCCTCTGAACAACGAAAGTGGATTCATTGTGTGCCAGATGAGGCCGGATTGCGAGTCCTCTGCAATTAAGAAACTAGGACGGCCAAGGGCTTACTTCGCCCCCCCTGCCCTGCCTGCGCCAGACCAGGGTGACTCAAAGCTCCCATTCAATGCGATCCGAGGGAAGAGCAAACACCTGCTGCAGCGGCACGGTCTCGCCGTGATACCACACCTCCACCAGCAACTGCTGCTGTTCGTTGGCGGCCATCAACAGCACCTCGAACTGGCCGGCATCGGTCACCCCGGCAGCCAGCCGTTGCTGATAGTCAGGCAGGTAACCGCCACTCTCCTCCTCAAACTGGCTGTAAAGCGCCACATAGGCGGAGCGGCCGGGCTCTACAGATACATTGATTGCCACCTCACTGCTGCTGGAGAAATCCATCTGAGGCGAGGCCACCAGGTCCGCCGTGGTCTGAGGCGCCGCCGGGGGAGCCGGGGTGTCCGGCGCCGCAGGCGTTTCCGGAGCTGGTGCGCTTCCCCCACCGCCCCCACCACCACAGGCGCAGAGAAACAGGGTGAGTACCGCAACATTGAAACTCTTCATAATCCATCTCCTCACTCAAACATCTTACTCAGGACCCCATTACTCTTCTGGTGCCAGTCGGTGTACTGGCCGCCGTCATACTCCAGGTATTTCTCAAAGTCGGGGTAAGTCTGCAATAGATCTTCCTGTTCAGCGGGGTAGGTCCACTGATGACTGAACTCCAGGGCCCAGGGCAGGCTGTTACTGGTGCGATAGTAGCGTCCGCTGCCTGGCGCACTGTCATCCTGCTCTGTACCGAAATAGAGGTCACTGGCCAGGTCAGTGGGCGGGTAATCCGCCATATGGATCTCCAGGCCACGACCGGGAGCGCCTTCAAAGCCAGTTCTCGTCTTACCCGGGGTAGCAAAGATAAAGGGATCGAAAGGCTCACGGGGCATGGCGTTGGCGGGTATGCCCTGGGCGAAATAGATGTCCAGCACAAAGGTCATCTGAATCTGGTCATCACACCCCTGGATGGTACGGTAATAAAGACAACTGGTGGTGACTTCGGTTTTTAGGTCGTCGCTAATGACAAACACCGCATTGCTCTGCCCCGCTTCCAAACCAGCATCCTCCACTGTGCTGCCCGTCTTCACCAGTGACGATCTGCCGTGAATATTGCTTCGGCTGATGCCAGGCAGATGCAGTGCCAGACCATTGTGATAGGCCGCCCCCACAGCCCGCAGCTGACCGGTCACCTTAAGCCGGGTAATGGCTCCAGATTCCAGATACTGAATGAACCTCATATCCACCACCACATCGTTCATGTCGTAGTCCGGCATTCTGGGCCAACGATCTTCAAACGCGACGGTAACCCAGCCGCTGCTTGGGTAGGGAATCTGAGTCACCCCTGGAGCAAGCACCGCTTCCGCATAGTCCTCCACTTCACCGTCTGGCGCCCCCCCTCGTGAGCGAACCCCGGCATCAGACGCAATGCGGAAGCGGGTCTGCACCACGCCCGAGGCAGTGCTGGGCACGGTCACCTGAATCTCCTGACTGCCGATATTTACCGGCTCATCTGCAATAGGCTGCTCTCCGGCATCGTCAAAGTCACCGTCGCTGTTCCAGTCAAAAAAGCCCTGAAGATAGCCCGCCTGACGGCTGACGGACACACCAATGATGGCGGTCTGTCCAGCACTCAGTCCGTTCTTGAAACTGATGCCATCCTCATCATTGAGCCCTTCGGATTCGTCGGTTCTTGGAGAGGTATAGCCATCGGATTCCGCATCCACTTTACTACCGAGCATGGGGCCCTGAGGCTCCAGGCTGTGGCGGGCGCCGTTCTCCTCCATGGTGGTGCCATAACTGTCAGGCGCATCACCAAAGTCGACGTTCTCGGCCACCACTGGGGCGATGGCACAGCGGGCACCGTCATTCTGATTGGAGCTTGGGCCGTCGGCATAGAACTCGGCAGTGGGGTCCAGCTGCTCGGGGTTGCGCAGATCCAGGCGGAAGATGTTGCCGTCCTGGTTGCGGCTGATGTAGTAGTAGCCGCTCTTGTCGAAGTAGCCGGCGCCAAAGGTGCCGGTGACGCCGCTGTACCCCAGGATCTCCCGGCTGCCATCGTTGATATCGATTTGATACACCGCACCACTGCCATTATCGACGGCGTAGAGTTCGCCGCCATCAGGGTGAAAAGCAAAGTCGGTCAGGTTCATGGAGGTATCCGCCCCCTGAATCTTGATCGCCTTAAGGTAGTTGGGATCTGAGGCCGTCAGGGAGATGGAGTAGAGGCCATGATTCTTGTGGTAGACCCAATAGGTGTTGCCCTTCACATCCCCCACATAGAAATGCACGCCCGAGGGCAAACCGGTCACCCCGAGAACATCTGCCTCGTAATCACCGCCCACCCGCACCACGTTAAGCTGGCTTTTGCTGAAACCGTAGATGTAGTTGTCTGTCTGGTTGAAACCGATGGCATTGACATTGCCTGGCAGGGTCAGGTCCTGCTTAAGAACCTCATAATCACCAGTCACCAGATCTACCCCATAAACAGTGGTGTCTTTCTGAAACAGAAAGGCTTCCGTTGGGCAATTGTCAAAAGGCGTGGCAACTGCGCCGGTTGAAAACGCCAACAAGAGTGTGGCAAATCGATTCATCATTTCCCCTCCAAGCAATAGTTTGAAAGAGATAAAGAAATTTTCGTGCCAACACTAAAAATCAAAGCAAGTCAGACGCTTGAGTAACAGAGAATCTGGACTTTTGCATAATGCAATGAAAAGACGAGCAAAAAAAATCATCACTGACTGGCATTCACTGTTGATCTTAGAGGTGAAAAACGCCAACAATAATTATTGCTAATGAGTGGGCCCCAATATACAACCCACTTCTTTCTAAATAACTTGCGACCAAGTTTTATTAGGAACCGCTTTATGAAACTGCAACTGGAAGCAGTCAGAGCCTTTGTTGCTGCCGCGGAGGAAGGATCCTTTACCGCCGCAGGAAGACATTTAAAAAAGACCCAAGCCGCCATCAGCCAGCAAGTACAAAACCTGGAGATTGATTTAGGGTTTGACCTTTTTAGCCGCCAGGGGAAATACCCCAGACTCACAGAAAAGGGACAGCGCCTGCTCAAAGATGCCAGGATGATGCTCTCTCAGGTGGAACACTTTTCCGAGCAGGCACGCTCTCTGGATGGGGTTGCCGAGCCCAGGCTGCGCATCGGCGTCGACCCCCTGGTTGGCACGCCGGAGCTTCTCTCCATCATGTCAGAATTTGCCGAGATCTTTCCCCATGTGGAGCTCTACCTGGTTCAACAGAACAGCCAGTCGCTTCTACAAAAAATTGCTGATGAACAACTAGATGCGGTTCTTGGCCTGTTCCCAAAGACCGACATGGTGGACTTCACCTCGGTTGATGCTTTTAAGATAAGCAGTCACTGGGTCGCCTCTCCTCAGCTGGCTGAAGCACTGGGACAGCCCATTCGCTACGCCAACCTGTGCCGCTCCAGGCTGCTGCTGCCCACCAATCTGCCTGAGCAATCCATGCGCAAGATGACCGATATGGTGCAGGTTTGGCAGGTGGAAGATCTCAATACACTGCTGAGCTTCTGTCGCAATGGTATCGGCATATCCTGCCTGCCCGACTTCGTTATTAAGCAGGATCTGGAAAAGAATAAACTGACCCCCATCCAGTTTGATTTCGACCGAATATCCAAATTTGATTGGCGTGCTACATTGCTTTGGCCCAATGGCCATCAATTCCATGATGCCGGGCTGTGGCTGTTTAATAAACTGGCGCAAGTCCGTCAATAATAATCGTCTCATCAAATTTGATGATTTTTCAATGGGAGCGAAACTCTTTCGCTCCCATTTTCGTCTATACTCACCTTGATAACACCAATAGATCCCCTGAATCAGTTGTACCATTTGGTATATACATTAAAAATTCACAATAAATCAGGTAGAAGCATCCAAGAACTAACTCATTGAAAATACTATACCCGCGCCCTTTTCCATAAGCCCCGCTTATGGAACCCATCTTTTTAAGATTTCACCATCTCAATAACATCAAATTCGTGATTCATTCACGCCTAAATATGTTTATAAGGAGATGACAGTGAACATGATCAAAACCTACGCAAAAGCCCAGGCCGCCCTGGCCACCTTCAAGCGCGACGAACGCGGTGTCACCGCCATCGAGTACGGCCTGATTGGCGTAGCTATGGCCGCAGCCCTGGCTGCGGTCCTGAGCACCGGCGAAGGTGACTTTCTTGGAGAACTTCAACAAGCCTTCGATCAAATCGGCAGCTCTTTAAATACCTCTACCACCGCTGCAGCAGGTTAAAACCTAGGGGTTACAGCATGCTTCCGGTTATTTCCGCTGTTATTACCCTGGAAGCCTGTTGGATCGCCCTGTCGGATGTCCGCCACCGGCGGATATCCAACGGCCAGGTGGGGCTGTTGCTGCTGCTCACCTGGCTGGCCGCCCTGATGGGCGGCAGCTGGTCAGAGGCACTGCAGAGTTTCGCCCTGGCCACTGTTATTGGCCTGAGCCTCTACCTGGTCCGCTTCTGGGCCGGAGGCGACGCCAAGCTCTATATGGCCCTGGCGCCACTGATGACCACAGATGAGCTGCTCCGCGCCAGCATTTGGATACTGCTTTTCGGCGGTGTGCTGGCCATAGGCTACCTCATCAAGTACCAAATTTTTGACCGGAGCAAGGAAGACCCGGGACTCCCCTATGGCCTCGCCATCTTGCTGGGGGTGGGATTCCAGCTTCTGATCTCGACGTCCAACACCTAAAACAGTCGAACGGCGAACCACATTATGAGTTCAAAAGTAACCTACCTTATCGCCTTTTTTGCGGTGATCTTCGGCCTATACGGCATACTGGATCTGGTCAGCGGCGACGCCCAGCCTGCGGCACCAGCCACACCCGACGCCAAGCTGGTTACCCTGTGGCAGGCCACAGATTCGGTGGCCATGGGAGACAAACTGAACGCCTCCCACCTGAAGCGGGTAACCCTGCCCCAGGCAGAGGCGGCCCAACTGGGTGCCAGTGACAACGTGGATCTGGGCCTGCTTCCCGCCACCCTGGCCGCCCGGGACATATTGGCCGGCGAGTGGGTCTTCCCCGAACAGCTCAGCCAGCCCGGCCAGCCCGGTTATCTGGATCTGCTGATCACCGAAGGGATGGTGCTCTACCCCCTGACCATTTCTGCCACCAACCTGGTGGACAACTACATCCATCCCGGAGACTACATCGACCTGCTGACGGTCAGTTCTCCAGACACCAACCTTTCCGACGCGCACGCCAGGCTGTCCAGCTTTGGCGGAGTGCGCGCCGGGCTGCTGATGCAGAACGTACGGGTAATGTCCCTGGATAATCAGTCGGATAACGGCGTCAAGGCCAAGGTGGGAGTCAACGGCGAAAGAGAAACCACAGTGGTGATTGAAGTGAAACCGCAGACGGTTTCCCGCCTGTCCCTGGCACAGCGCACCATGTCCATCGAGATCTACCGCAGCCAGCGGCAACACCCCATTCCCGATGCGGAGGTCAGCGACGTGATCGCCAACTACACCGGCATCAAGGAGCTGCGCGGCAACACCGCCATCCACCGGCAGGAGGCACTGCGATGATGCGTCTATTTTCCCTGCTTCTTGTAACCCTGCCCCTCTGCCTGAGCGCCGCTGAACGCAGCATTACCCAGGGGGATGCCCTGGATCTCAGTTTCAAAGAAGAGCTGGGCACCGTATTCGTCAGCCAGCCGGGAGTGGCGGACTACAAGGTGGTCGGTGAGCGCCAACTGGTGCTGTTCGGCCAGGGACTGGGCCAGACACGGCTTATTGTCTACGCCAAGACGGGCAGGGTACTGGCCTCGGATCTGGTCCGGGTCAACATCGACCTGGCTCCAATCAGGCAGGAGATGCGGCTGCGCTATCCTGATCTCAACATCCACCTGACCGCCATGGGCAGCCAGGTGGCAGTCAAGGGCAAGGTATTCAGCGACAAGCAGCGGGACGAGATCTACGCCCTGGTGGCCGGACTGCTGGGCCGACCGCGTATCGATCGCTACGCCGAAACTGAAGTGCTGGAGTTCGACAACGGCATGAAAGAGAGCGGCCTGGCCACATTTCACCGTCTCTACACCTATGAAGGGATCATCGAACTGCTGGAACTGGACAGGCCCCAGCAGGTGAACGTGAAAATCTCCGTGGCCCAGGTCACCGACGAGTTTAACGAAACCCTGGGGGTAGACTGGTCCTCCATCGGTTCCCTGCCCGGCACCTTCACCTTCGCCGATTTCGAAGCGGCGGATCTCTCCACCATCATCACCGCCCTGGGTGATGACAGCCTGGCAGAACTGCTGGCCGAGCCTAATCTCACGGTGATCTCCGGCGAGTCCGCCAGCTTCCTGGTGGGAGGCGAGGTGCCGGTGATCGTCACCAACAACAACACCACCAACATCAGTTTCAAAGAGTTTGGCATCGGCCTGGATCTGACCGCCAAGGTGATCAACGAGGAGCAGATCCGACTGCAGCTGGCACCAGAGGTCAGCGCCATCGAGGGCTATGTGCGCTCACTGGGCATCGAAGTGCCCCAACTCAGTTCAAGACGCGCCATGACCACGGTAGAGCTGGGCGATGGTGACAGCTTTATGTTGGGTGGGCTGATGAGCAGTGAAGAGGTGGAGGAGCTGGCCAGGGTGCCGGGAGTGGGCGACATCCCCTTCTTCGGAGGTCTGTTTCGAAAGGCCACCACCACCCGACGCAAAACCGAACTGGTGATCATCGCCACCGTGAATCTGGTCAAGCCGGTCACCCCGGATCAGATTGTGCTTCCCCATATCCAGCGAAGCACCACCCTGACCCGGCTGTTCAATGTGCCGGAACCCAACCCCAATGACTCCAAGGAGCAGGCTATCACCCTTGAACTGCTGGAGCGCGGAGGCTTTATCCAATGATTCGAACTCACTTTCCCCTGCTGGCTGCCCTCTTTGGCGCCGCCCTGCTCGGTGGGTGCGCCGACCATGCCATGGACGCCCCGGGCTCAGAGTTTCTGGTCTACGCGGAGCAACACAGCTTTGACCTAAGACCTAAGGGCAAAGATGCCAGCGCCATGAAGACCAAGGTGTCTGAACTGGTTTTCCAGTTTGACCCCGATGCTGCCCGCGTTGCCCTTCACCATGCCGCCAACTGGACTACTCAGGCTAAGCAGATCAGGCAATCTTTGCTGGCTGACGGACTCAATCCTGGCCGGATTCAATTGGTTGAGGACGACAAGCTGGACACCCCCCTCAGCCTGCGAGTTTCCCTCTGGAAAACTCGGACAGGCGAGTGCGCAGCCCATAGCCTGAAGCAGCCCTACTCCAGGCTCGGTTGTGCCGTAGATGCCAACCGAGTAACCCAGACCCGTCACCCCGACTCACAGGCAAAGGGAGGCCGCTGATATGTTCGATCTAGCCAAGGCAATCAGCGCCAATACCACGAGTGAGCCGGAAGAACGGGGCCCGGCGGGCTTCAGCCTCTTCTACCAGACCCCAGAGTGTCACAACCTGGTGCTGGAGGTGTGCCGTTTCGAGGGTTGGCCAACCCCTCATTGCCAGCGGGAGTCCCAGGGGATCAATCCGGAAAAGTTACAGGACATCGTCATTCTGGAGCTCAATGACTCAGACAATGTGGTGGCCGACGCCCGTCAGTTTGCCAGTCAGATGCCCAACAAAAAGGGGATCATCATCATCGGCAAGGAGGACGCCATCACCACCATGCGCGCCCTCAAGGAGATGGGGTTCTACTACCTGTTCTGGCCAGTGGGCAAACAGGAGCTCACCGAATTCCTCCACCATGTACACGCCAACCAGCAGAAGTTCTCCGGGGTCAGCCAGAACCGCAAGGCCAAACGGGTGGCAGTGGTAGGCAGCCGCGGCGGTTGTGGCAATACCCTGATCGCCACAGAGCTGGCCTCGGCCCTGGCGGGCTCTGGAGCAGAAACCATACTGGTGGACCACAAATACTGCCACAGCAATATCGACATCATTCTGGGTCAGAAGGACCTGGCCAAACAGGATGTCAAAAACATCAGCCTGCAACTGCACGAACTGGACGAGGACGCCGCCTTCAGTTACCTGACCCAGGTCAGTCGGCGACTTTCCCTGCTGGGTCTCACCGGCGAATCGCCCCAAAGAGAATTAACTGAGTTCAGTCATACCCTGTGCGATCTTTTGCTGCGTCGAGCCAACTTTCTGATAGAGGACTACTCCGCCTCCATCGACTTTCCCCTGGAGATTGAGACGCTGATACAGCGAAGTGACATGATCGTATTGGTGCTGGAGCCATCGGTCACCTCTCTGCGCAACGGTCAGCAACTGCTGGAGGCAGTGGCAAAACACAATCTGGACAGCGGCGACGAGACCCGGGTACTGCTGGTGGCCAACTACCACAGGCCTGAAAGCGCCTTCTCTTTGAGCCTGCAGGAGATGAAGCAGTATATGGAGCGGGAGATGGACATCGTCATCCCCTTCAATAAACAGACCTCTCATCTGGTGCTGGAGGGACGCCGGCTGCATAAGCAGGAATCGGGCAAGCAGAAGCCGTTGACTGCGCTCTATCGGCTGATTAACGGCCAGCTGGCCCCGCAGAAATCCTCCCCCCTGACCCTGTTCAAAGAGGTGTTTAAACGATGAGCACCAGCAAGGCGATCTACGCCGACTTTCGCAACCGCATCTTCGAAGTTCTGGACGCCAGCGCCATCACAGGCATGAACCGCAACGAACTCACCGCCCAGATCGAGGGAGCCGTCGGGGTACTGGCCTCCAACTACCACACCCCAGTGCCGGCGGTGATGCGTGCCGGCCTGGTGAAGAACCTGGTGGATGAATTGGTGGGACTGGGCCCGTTGCAGCCGCTGATGGAGGATCAGAGCATCACCGACATCATGGTAAACGGGGTCAACGACATCTTCTTCGAGCGCGGCGGCAAACTGCACCGCTCGGAGCTGGCCTTTGTCAATGAGCAGCAACTGGTGGAGATCGCCCAGCGCATCGCCTCCCGGGTGGGCCGGCGGGTGGATGAATCCTCCCCCATGGTGGACGCTCGCCTGGACGATGGCAGTCGGGTCAACATTGTCCTCAAGCCGGTTGCCCTGGATGGCACCACCATCTCCATCCGAAAGTTCCGGGAACAGAAGATTGGCCTGGAGGATATGGTGAAATATGGAACCCTGTCCGAGCCTATGGCCAGATTGCTGATGATCGCCGCCCGCTGCCGCCTCAATATCGTCATCTCCGGCGGTACCGGTTCGGGTAAAACCACCCTGCTCAACGCTCTGTCCCAGTACATCGCCGAGGATGAGCGCATTCTTACCATCGAGGATGCGGCCGAACTCAGGCTGATGCAGCCCCATGTGGTTCGACTGGAGACCCGGGCCCCCAGCGTAGAGAACACCGGCGCCATCACCCAGAGAGCCCTGGTGATCAACGCCCTGAGAATGCGGCCGGATCGCATCATCCTGGGCGAGTGTCGTGGCCCTGAAGCGTTCGAGATGCTGCAGGCGATGAACACCGGCCACGACGGCTCCATGTCCACCCTGCATGCCAACTCTCCCCGGGACGCCCTGGCCCGCATCGAGTCCATGGTGATGATGGCCAACCTCAATCTGCCCCTGTCCGCCATCCGTCGCACCATAGTTTCGGCGGTACATCTGATCGTCCAGGTCAACCGGATGCGCGATGGCAGCCGTAAGATCACCTCCATCAGCGAAGTCGTTGGCCTGGAGGGAGACAACGCGGTAATGGAGGAGCTGTTCCAGTTTCACTCCGACGATCAGCAGACCAGGGACAAGATCACCGGCGAATTTGTTACCTCCGGACTAATGCAGCGCTCCATTCTGATGCGGCAAGCCGCCTACTACGGCCTGCACGACGAGTTGATGGAGGCGTTCCAGACAGGGGTGCCCGCATGAGCCTCTACATCGCCCTGATCCTCGGCGGTCTTGCCCTGGCCTTCTACCGCAAAAATAAGCCGGACCCCAAGGCTGCGTTTCTGCGCCCGGAAGAGCCGATCGAAGAGGTGCAAACGCCCCTGGCGGTCAATCTGAAGAACCTGACGAAGTCGCGGCTCTATCTGAAACTGAAGGAGTTGGCGGACCCGGCACTGGACCTGATGGGGGATGGTGCCTGGCTGAAGATTGGCCTCTTCCTGATGCTGGTGTTTACCGCCACCAGTTACCTCAATCAAAAATGGCTATTGCTCAATCCCTTGCTGTTGCCCGCTGCCGTAACCCTGGCCGCCTTTGCCTGGGGCTGGAACCTGATGCTGCGTCGCCGAAGGGCCAGATTTGAAGAGGAGTTCCCCGATGCCCTCAACATCATGATGAGCGCCATCACCGCCGGAGACAGCATCACCCAGTCCATTACCTATGTGGGTAAGACACTGGATAACGACATCGGCCTGGAGTTCAAACACGTCGGCGAGCACCTCAAACTCGGGGAACCGCCGGACCAGGTGTTTAACCGCTCCTGTAAACGCTTCCCCTACCCCGCCTACCTGTTCTTTGTGGTCACCATCCGCGCCAACATGAGTCGGGGCGGCCAGTTGAAGCAGGTGATGGCCAAGCTGATCCGGGTATTGGTGGACTCCAGGGCCATGGAGAAGAAAAAGATGGCCCTGACCTCGGAAGCCCGCCTCTCCGCCAAGATTGTCGCCGCCCTGCCCCTGGCTTTTCTGGGGATCATGCACTGGTTGAATCCGGACGATCTGCAGTTTGTGCTGTTTCACCCCGAAGGCCGCTGGATCCTCTTCTATGTATTGGGCAGTGAAGCCTTGGGTCTGGCCATCATCTGGCTGCTGGTCAGGAGGGTTCGCTGATGATCTATCTGGCCATCGCCCTGATGTTCGCCGCCGCGGTTGCCTGGATGCTGACCCAGGCGGTACAGAGTCGCAGCCGGGAATCTCGAATCCGCGGCTACTTGCAGCCCAAAGAGGGCAACGCCGTCAGTTGGGTCAACCAGTTGCTGAGCCGCTTTGGTCAGAATCAACAAGCGGAACTGCAGCAGAAACTGGTGGATGCAGGCATCTATCACGTCAGTTGGGCCCGTTACTTCATGCCAGCCAAGTACGGACTCCTCCTCGCAGCCCTGGCCGGTATCACCTTGTCCGGTCTCAGTGGTACCCACAAGATTATGGCCGCCGCTCTGACCCTGGTGGCCATCATTGTCCTGCCGGACATCTACCTGGGGATGAGAAAGAAGTGGCTGATTGCCAAAACCGCCTGCCAGCTGCCCTACATGCTGGACATGATGGCGGTGTGCATCCAGACCGGCATGACCATCGAAGCCGCTTTTCGCTATCTGGGAGAGGAGCTCCAATCCTTCGACCAGGACCTGTGCTACCAGATTCGCAAGACCTCTGACGCCGCGGCTGTCAAGGGGCTGGAGCGGGCACTGCACGACCTTGCGGAACGGGTACCCACTCCGGAGATCCGCTCCTTCTCCTTCACCCTGATACAGAATCTCCAGTACGGCACCTCCATCGCCAAGGTACTGTCAGACCTGTCCGAAGACATGCGCCGGATGCAGGTACTCTCCGTCGAAGAGAAGATTGGCAAGCTCTCCGCCAAGATGAGTGTGCCACTGATTCTGCTCATCATGTTTCCCATTGTGATCCTGATTCTGGCCCCCGGAATCACCCAGCTGATGTTGGACTTCAAATCATGATCAGAAAACTCCTCCCAATCATATTGCTGCTCTCTGCCTGTGCCTCCACAGAGGCACCCGCCCCCTCCGCAGAGCTACAGCTCAAATCTGCTGGCAACTACGCCGGGTTGGCGGATCACTTGCGTGGGCAACTGGAGAGCCGCCCCGACGACACAGCCTTGCTGCTGAAACTGGCTCACGCCTACTACCTGAGCGACGATCTGGAGTCTGCCCGCTTCTACTTAAGCCACCTGGAGACTCTCGGCCAACAAAGCCCTCAGAAAAGTCTGCTGGCGGGTAAGGCTGCTGCCGATCAGGGCGAGTTTACCCTGGCCCTGGAGCATTACACCAAGGCTCAGCAACAAGGGCTGGCCAGCAGCGAACTGTCCCTCAGACAAGGCATCGCTCACGCCCAGTTAGGGCAGTACGATGCGGCCAAAGCCGCTTTTAACCGAGCCCGACTGAGGGGGCACGATGAGGTCGCAGTCAAAAACAATCTGGCCATGCTGCAACTCGTCCAGGGTCACTACCAACATGCCATTGCCATGCTCGAACCCCTCTATCGCCGCCACCCGGATAATCCTCAGATCCAGGCCAATCTGGCCCTGGCCTGGGCCAAAGGGGGGGATCTGAACCGGGCGCACAGACTGCTCGCCAAACTTTATCCAGACCAACCCGTGGGGCCAGTACTGCAACAGTTGCAGAGATTGTCGCCATGAACGAAATCACCTCAAAAGGCCGGCAGCGTGGCGTCCTCACTCTCGAGTTTGCCCTGGGTGCCATGGTGCTGTTTCTCACCACCTTCGCCATTTTCGAGATGAGCCGCTTCGTCTACATCGTCAATCTCACTGAAACCGCTTTGTCAGAATCGGCCCGGGACACCCGGGTGTTCGAGGGAGAGCGGATGGGCCAGGGCTATGACGAGCGCCTGACCGAAATGTTCAACCATGACGGCGAGATGTGGCACAGCCTGGTGGATATAGAGAGGTACCGCATCAACCGTACCTTCTACGACAGCCTGGCAGACCTGGCCGCCGGCAATGTCAGCACCAGCTGCAATGACCGTTGCCCCATCGTTGAGGTGGAGCTCAGCTATGACTATCAGCCTGTCTACTACATTGGCGTCGTTGGCAACCGAACCATTACCCGGCGTTTTCTCTCCATCCAGGAGCATGAGGGGTGGGGTTATGGGCCTTAACACACCGAATAGGCAGGAAGGCGCCTTTGCCATTGAAATGGCCTTTGTTCTGGCGTTTCTGGTCACCCTGTTCCTGTTCAGTGCCGACCTCTCCCAGCAGGTGTTGAACCGGGCCAAGCTGGACAGGGTCAGCTACTCCCTGGTGAACCTGGTCAAGGAGCGTCAGCGCTTCTATGAAGGCCGAATTGCCCTGAGTCAGGCGGATTTTCTCCAGATACGTGATATCGCCGCCCGGCTGCTGAACAAGAGTCAGGTTGAGGATCGGGAGCAATTCGGCATTACGGTGCAGTCTTTGGTAGAGGGCAATCAAACGAGTTTCAGCAAGAGCTTTGCAGGCGACACCGCCTGTGAGCCCGACAACAGCATCGCCTCGCTGTCAGCTCTGGTGCCGGAGAACGACGAGGGCAAGCGCTTTCCTCTCTATCAGGTGACCCTGTGCATGACCTCCAGCTCCTGGTACGACAGAGCCATAGGCCAGCATCTGATTTCTGCCACCTCAGTGATGCCGGGGAGATAGTGATGAAAAGGTTTAATCCCAGGATTCAGCGAGGTGTTGCCGCCATCTACCTGGCTTTCCTACTGGCCCCCATGTTCGGCATGGTGTTCCTGGCGGTGGAAGGCACCCGTTATATCCAGAAGAAAAACCGTCTGGCGGATGCCAGCGAAGCGGCGGCCATGGCGGTATCCATGGCCAACCGTACTCTGCCTTCGGCAGATGGAGAGACACCTGACCAGTACCGACGACGCCTGGCCCAAGCCTATATTCACGCCTATGTGCGCAACATCGAAGCCATTGAGCAACTTCAGGTAGAACGCACCGATGGCAAAGAGGTGATAAGCGGTCAGTCCCAGGAGTTTATTCAATACCGGGTCAGCGCCACCACCAAACACAATTCGTGGTTCAGCGACAACACAGGCATCATCCCGAGCTTCGGTCAACAGCAAGAAGTGGCCAATCGCGCCATTGCCAAAAGTTACCCTAATCGATTAGAACGCAATGTGGACATTGTGTTTGTCGCCGATTTCTCTGGCTCTATGGCGGACCCATGGAGCGGCGGTGACAGTAAGATTCAGACACTGAAAGAGCAGGTGAATGCCATCAGTACTGAGATACTTGCCGACAATGATGAAGGGTTCAGCCACCGAATCGGCTTCGCCCCCTTTAACATGCGCACTCAGGAACGGGTAAACGATGATCTGGTCTGCACCTCTCAACTGAGGTATCTCACCGGCCATCCAGACATACCTGAAGACTATGAAACCCTGCCCTGGTACCGCTGGTCCCTGGAGTTTCGTCCCGCAGAGTATTCGTGGAGCTGGCGAGAATGGCGCTGGATATTGATCGAGGCGGATTCTCTGACCAAATGCTTCCGAGATGGCGATTGCCCGGAATTCAGCACTCCGGAGCAGGCGCTCAGCGTCCATGAGGTTAGGCGCCGGTCAAACAACTACTATGGCGGTGGAGACTACCCTGACCCCACCTTTCTGGTGGACATGACCTCGACAGTCAACGACCTGTTCAACAACAAAGTGACCAACCTGGAGATGCAATTGCCGGGTACCCGTTATGAGTTGCTGGACAATCTGCTGTGCAACACCAACTTCGAGACCCTGCCACTGGACACCAGTGCCCATGACATCTCGGCCATGCAGGCGAGCGGATACACCTCGGTTTACCAGGGGCTGATTCGTGGGGCTCAGGTGATGGACGCCGGCCGCCCCGCCACCGGAGCCTCATCGGCGGAATGGTATCAATATCGGCGTCGGGCCAAGATGATCATTATCCTCAGCGATGGCGAAGAGCGTCCCTATACCACCACCTTCGCCCAACTGGTCAGCCATGGCCTCTGCGACGCCATTCGCGCCCAGTTCACCCTGGATGAGTCCCCATTGTTCATGGGCGTTTTGGGCATAGATTTCCAGGCCTCCAACCAGGCCGCATTCCAGCATTGTGTGGGCAGTGACAACATCATCGACGTCACCAATGCCGCCGATCTGCAGGAGTACATCAAAGAGCTGATCGCCAAGGGCGCGCAATCCGATGGCATAAGCCGACTCTACTACCGACACTCAGGATAGAATCATGACCCACAGACTGACCTTGCTTACCTTGACCCTGCTGAGCCTGCCGGTAGTGGCCGATGACGCCCTCAACACCCGCATCGCCCAGTTGTGCGCCACCGATACCCTGGAGGTACGCCATAACGTCGCCATAGCGCCCGTGCTGGCCATGGGCCAGCACAGGGATGGCCAACTGCAGATTCGCCAGGACGGCTCCGCTCTGGCTTCAGAGCTGGCCAGGAGCACTCAGATGATTGACCTGGGCAGCGACTGCCTGGAGATGCTTAAGCAGGCTGGCATCGCCAAGGATGCCCCTCTGGCCCGCATCTACTTCGACTTTGACCGCAGCGACCTGACTCCGGCCTCCCGCACCATCCTGGGTGAACTGGCCCAGCGCATCAACGCTCAGCCTCTGGCGGTCACCGGCCATACCGACAGCACAGGCACAGAGAGCTACAACCAGCAGCTGGGGCTGGCCCGGGCCGAGCATGCCGCCGATGCCCTCTCTCAGTTGGGCATGGAGCGCGACAAACTGACCACCGACAGTCAGGGTGAATCAGTCCCCCTCAAGGACAACGACACCCGAGAGGGGCGAGCCGCCAACCGCCGGGTAGAGATCCACAAGTTGTAGCCACCAGGCATAAAAAAACGGCGCCCTGAGGCGCCGTTTTTCGCTCTGAGACTCAGTCTCAGGCTTTCTTGAACAGCAGAGAGCCGTTGGTACCACCGAAGCCGAAGGAGTTGCACAGGGCGTACTCCAGCTCCGCCTCGCGGGCCACGGGGCCAACGAAGTCCAGGTCACACCCGTCATCGGGGTTTTCCAGGTTGATGGTTGGCGGCACTTTCTGGTTGTGCAGAGCCAGGACGGTGAAGATCGCTTCAGCAGAGCCGGCCGCACCCAGCAGGTGGCCGGTCATGGACTTGGTGGAGCCCATCATCAGCTTGTAGGCGTGGTCACCAAACACAGACTTCACACCGTTCACTTCGGCGATGTCGCCGGCAGGGGTGGAGGTACCGTGAGCGTTGATGTAACCCACCTTCTCAGGAGCAACGTCACCATCATTCAGGGCGTTACGCATGGCAGCGGCACCGCCACGACCGTCCGCCGGTGGCGAGGTCATGTGGTGGGCATCACCACTCATGCCGAAACCTACCAGCTCGGCGTAGATCTTGGCGCCACGCGCTTTGGCGTGCTCGTACTCTTCCAGCACGATTACGCCGGCACCGTCACCGATCACAAAGCCATCACGGTCTTTGTCCCAGGGGCGGCTGGCCTTGGTGGGATCGTCGTTGCGGGTGGACAGCGCCTTGGCTGCCGCAAAACCGCCCACACCCAGCTCGGTGGTGGCCATCTCGGCACCGCCGGCAACCATCACGTCCGCATCACCATAGGCGATCATGCGCGCCGCATGGCCAATGTTGTGCACCCCTGTGGTACAGGCAGTGGTGATGGCAATGTTGGGACCGGTGAAGCCATACATGATGGACAGGTGGCCAGCAATCATATTGATGATGGTGGAGGGCACGAAGAAGGGGGAGATCCGACGGGGGCCAGATTTCTTGAACTGGTCGTGATTGGCCTCGATCAGCTGCAAACCACCCATGCCAGCACCAATTGCAGCGCCAATACGGTGGGCATTGTCTTCGGTCACCTCGATGCCGCTGTCGCGCATCGCCTGAATGGAAGCTGCCATACCATACTGGATGAACAGGTCCATCTTGCGGGCATCTTTCTTGGAAAGATAAGCCTCGATATCAAAATCTTTGACTGAGGCAGAGAAACGCACAGCAAACTCGCTGGCGTCAAAGTGGGTGATGGGGGTTACACCACTCTTACCGGCCAGCAGGTTGGCCCAGGTGGTGTCCACATCATGTCCGACAGGAGTCACGGCACCCAGGCCAGTGACTACGATACGGCGCTTGGTCATTGTCTCTCTCCGTCAGAAACAAAAACAGGCGGCCCATGCCGCCTGTTTCATAATTCTTCTGCTTACTGGTTAGCAGTAACGTAGTCGATCGCAGCCTGAACGGTGGTGATCTTCTCGGCTTCCTCGTCAGGAATCTCGGTATCGAACTCCTCTTCCAGAGCCATTACCAGCTCAACGGTGTCCAGAGAATCAGCACCCAGATCGTCAACGAAAGAAGCTTCAGCCTTAACGTCTTCCTCTTTCACGCCCAGCTGTTCAACGATAATCTTCTTAACTCGTTCTTCGATGTTGCTCATAGTCTTCGCTTTCCTATTAAATTTACGCATCTGCGTAGAGTTGCGAGTAGTTTATTCGATTCATGCCACAATGCAAGCAAGGTCTTAATGGTCAAACCACGGAGATTGCTTCATTTAGGCGAAATTAGACTCAAACTACCTACTGGATCACGATCCGGCCCAAAATTTAGGCCATCACCATCCCACCGTTTACGTGCAAAGTTTCACCAGTGATATAGCTTGCACGATCGGAGGCCAAAAATACAACTGCGTCAGCAATCTCTTGCGGCTGACCCAGACGGGCTACGGGCACCTGGCCCATGATTCCCTGTTTCTGGTCTTCGGTAAGCTCGTCAGTCATATCGGTCTGGATGAAACCGGGAGCCACGGCGTTCACTGTGATACCACGGCTGGCCACTTCCTGGGCCAGTGATTTGGTAAAGCCCAGCAGGCCCGCTTTGGCGGCGCTGTAGTTGGCCTGACCGGCGTTACCCATGGTACCCACTACGGAACCGATGTTGATGATGCGACCGTTGCGCTTCTTCATCATGGCACGCAGTACCGCCTTGGAGGTGCGGAACACTGAGGTGAGGTTGGTGTCGATGATATCGTTCCACTCATCCTCTTTCATCCGCATCATCAGGTTGTCACGGGTGATGCCGGCGTTGTTCACCAGAATATCGATGTCACCATGTTCGGCCTTAATTGCCGCAAAAAGTTCATCGATGGAGGCCTGTTCGGTCACATTCAGTACCATACCCTGGCCGTTGTCGCCCAGGTAGTCGCTGATGGCGCCCGCGCCACGCTCGCTGGTGGCGGTACCAATCACCTTGGCACCGGCTGCTACCAGTTGCTCAGCAATGGCACGACCGATGCCACGGCTGGCGCCGGTGACCAGGGCGATCTTGCCGCTCAGATCCATACTAATGCTCATAGGAGTCGTTTCCTTGTTATAGGGCCGCCGCCAGGGTCGCCGAGTCGTTCAGCGCCGCTGCAGCGATCGTCTTGTTAATTCGTTTGGCCAGGCCGGTGAGCACTTTGCCGGGACCACACTCAAAGGTAGTCTCAATTCCCATCTCTGCCATGGCGTTGATGGTTTCGGTCCAGCGAACCGGGCTGTACAGCTGACGCACCAGGGCATCACGGATGGCGTCCACATCGTCAGCCGCCGCCACATCCACGTTGTTCAGTACTGGAATGGCAGGTGTATTCAGCTCCAGTTTGGCCAGCGCATCCGCCAGCTTTTCGGCAGCAGGCTTCATCAGGGCACAGTGGGAAGGCACGCTCACTGGCAGCGGCAGGGCACGCTTGGCGCCAGCCTCTTTGCACAGCTCACCGGCACGCTCAACGGCGGCTTTTTCGCCGGCGATCACCACCTGACCCGGGCTGTTGTAGTTCACGGGGGAGACGACCTGACCCTGAGCCGCCTGCTCACAGGCGGTGGCGATGGCGTCATCGGCCAGACCGATGATGGCGTACATGGCACCGGTACCGGCAGGAACCGCGTCCTGCATCGCCAGGCCACGCAGCTCAACCAGCTTCACCGCGTCTTTAAAATCGATCACACCGGCACACACCAGGGCGGAGTACTCACCCAGGCTGTGGCCCGCCATGGCAGCAGGAGCCTGGCCACCGGCGGCCTGGTAGGCACGGTAGAGCGCCACACTGGCGGTCAGCAGGGCTGGCTGGGTACGCTGGGTCTGATTCAGATCTTCGGCAGGACCCTGGCTCACCAGTTGCCACAGGTCGTAACCCAGTACGTCGGAGGCCTCGGCAAAGGTCTGCTCAATCACCGGGTTCTCGGCGGCAATCTCGGACAGCATACCCACGGCCTGGCTGCCCTGGCCGGGAAATACAAAAGCAAACTTGGACATAATCTCAGATTCCTTTAAAAACGGATCAGGGCAGAGCCCCAGGCAAAACCGGCGCCAAAGGCTTCCAGTAGCAGCACCTGGCCACGCTGGATGCGGCCATCACGCACCGCCACATCCAGGGCGATGGGCACAGAGGCCGCAGAGGTGTTGCCGTGCTCGGCCAGGGTCAGAACCACCTGGTCCATACCCATATTCAGCTTCTTGGCGGTTGCCTTAAGAATGCGGTAGTTGGCGTTGTGGGGCACCAGCCAGTCGATCTCACTACGATCCATCTGGTTGGCTTCCAGAGTCTCCTCGACCACTTCCGCCAGTCGGGTCACGGCGTGCTTAAACACCTCGTTCCCCTTCATAAACATGTACTCATCACTGCTGGTGGCACGAGGGGTCTTGCTGCGGGCAGGCGCGGCGGCCTTGAGCAGCGGCCCCTGACGGCCATCGGCGTGAATGTGAGTGGAGAGCACACCCGGCTCCTCACTGGCACCCACTACTGCGGCCCCGGCACCGTCACCAAACAGAATCACTGTAGTACGGTCATCAGGGTCGCACATGTCTGCCAGGGCATCGGCGCCGATCACCAGCACCTTCTTGCAGGCACCGGATTTAACAAACTGGTCCGCCACAGCCAGGGCATAGAGGAAGCCACTGCAGGCAGCAGCCACGTCGAAGGCGGGAATGCTGCCAATACCCAGCAGTTCCTGAACTTCACAGGCGGCGGAGGGGAAGGAGTTGGGGGCACTGCAGGTACCGCAGATGATCATATCCAACTCGGAGGCATCGATGCCGGCCATCTCCAGAGCTTTCACCGCAGCGCGATGGCTCATGGTGGAGACATTTTCATCGCCGGTGGCGATGTGGCGTGAACGGATTCCGGTACGCTCCAGAATCCACTCATCGGAGGTATCCACCATCTTTTCCAGATCAGCATTGGTGCGGATCTGGGTGGGCAGGTAGCTCCCAGTACCTAAAATTTTTGTATACATAGGAATATCAACAGGACTTTTCTAGTAACACCGACTCGAGTCGAGCTTCAATCTTGCCAGGCACCTGCCTTTGAACCTCTGTCATGGCTTCTTCGACAGCGCGCAAAAAGGCCAGCTCATCAGCATTACCGTGGCTCTTCACCACAATATGGCGCAATCCTAACAGACTCGCACCGTTATAGTGGTCGGGGTTCATTTGCAAAAACAGCTTTTTCAGCCTTCCCTTGAGCAGCCAGCTCAGACAGCGGGCCAGCGGATTTCGCTTAACCGACTGAGCTATCTGGTGCATCAACAGGCGGGCTATCCCCTCCGTGGTCTTCAGGGTAACGTTCCCCACAAAGCCGTCGCAGACAATCACGTCGGCCTCGCCGGAGAAGATGCGGTCACCCTCCACATACCCGGTGTAGTTAATGTACGGTGTGGACTGCAGCAGGCCGGAAGCCTGCTGAACCTGATCATTTCCTTTGATCTCTTCGGTACCAATATTAAGCAGGGCAACCCTGGGGTTGCTCTTACCTGCCACCTGCTCGGCGAGCACCGAACCCATCACGGCAAACTGAAACAGCGCATGAGAGTCGCAACTGGCATTGGCACCGAGATCCATAAGATAGACCGGATCGCCCGTCATGGTGGGCAACGCGGTCACTAAAGCGGGGCGGTCGACGCCAGGCAGAGTCTTCAGCACCACCTTGGCCATGGTCATCAGGGCACCGGTATTACCGGCACTGACGCAGGCTTGAGCCTGGCCATTGGCCACCAGGTCCAGGGCCAGTCGCATGGAGCTGTGCTTGAGTCGACGCAGGGCATGCAGCGGCTTATCGCCCATCTGAACCACCTGCTCGGCGTGCAGAATCCTCAGGCGCTCTGATTCGCTGGCCCGATGCTGACGCATGATGGTGAGAATGGTGGGGCGGTCGCCCACTAGGATCAGATGAAGGTCGGCGTAAACCGACAATGCCTGCAAAGCTGCAGGCACTGTGACATGGGGGCCGTGATCGCCCCCCATGGTATCTAACGCTAGGGTTAGATGAGTCAAATCGGTATCAACTTACTTGTTGATTACCTTTTTACCACGGTAGTAACCGTCAGCGGTTACGTGGTGGCGACGGTGAGTTTCACCGGAAGTCGCGTCCACAGACAGCTGGCAAGTGGTCAGCGCATCGTGAGAACGACGCATACCGCGACGTGAACGGGTAACTTTATTCTGTTGTACGGCCATGGCCCCAATCTCCTAATTACTTACTCTTAAGCTTTTGTAACACCGCAAAGGGATTCGGACGCTCATCTTCACTCTCTTTGGGCAGGTCGCCGACGACGACTTCGGTTTCGGGGCGGCTGCAATCGGCCAGATCATGCATGGGCATCATCGGCACCATTAGCAGCAGCTCATCTTCCACCAGTTCGTGAAGTCGAACCTCACCGTGTTCATCTAACTCGACGGGTTCGTAAGCATCCGGGAGCTCTTCGACCTGTGAATCGTCGGTCACAGGGCTGTATGCGAATTCAACTGCGAGAGTCTGCCGAAAAGGCTCCATACAACGCTGACATGTCAGAGTGAGCTCCGTCACAGCCTTCCCCTTGAGGTAGACTATCCCCTGGATGTCAGTGCCGCATTCAACGGTCACCTCGGCATCAGTGCAATCGCCGGAACTCACACCAATCAATCGCTTCAGATTCTTGGCAAGAAGGCGTCCTTCATAAACCAATCTTCTTTGGGCGGCTCGTTTTGGGTCGAGCGAAACCGGAATTTGTACATTCTGCATAGGCCGCGCAGTTTATCGATCGTCTCAAGCTGAGTCAAAGGAAATTTTAGCTGCGAAAACCCAGGCTGGCTAAGGGCTGACCATACTACTTCCGGACACCGGCAAAATATAGCTTGATGCCTGATTTTTGCCCCATTTCTGCAGAGAAAAATTGCTGAACTCCGTTAGAGTGGCGGACGTTTGACCCAAATCAATGGGCTCCATGGTGCCCCGGCCTCGAGTCTGCTAGGCTTGCGGCCTGAAAATTTGTCTCACTTTTTACCAGTCAGCCTATGAAAAAGCCGCTTATTTTGGGCTCCACTTCGCCCTTTCGCCGTGAAATCCTGGAGAAACTGAATCTTCCTTTCAGTTGTGAAAAGCCAGAAGTGGACGAGACCCCCCTCGACAATGAAACCGCCTATCAACTGGTTATGCGCCTGGCCGAGGCCAAGGCTCGGGCCGCCGGCACCCAGCATAAAGATGCCTGGGTTATCGGCTCCGATCAGGTGGCCGTCATCGATGATGAGATCCTGGGCAAGCCCGGCAACCATGACAAGGCGATAGAGCAACTGACCGCTGCCAGTGGCAAAAAGGTCACCTTCTATACCAGCCTGTGCCTGCTCAACACCGACACAGGTGAAAGCCAGGTGGATGTGGAAACCTTCAAGGTGTATTTCCGCACCCTGAACCACAAGCAGATCGACGCCTACCTCAAGGCGGAACAACCCTATAACTGCGCCGGCAGCTTCAAGAGTGAAGGCCTGGGCATCGCCCTGTTCGACCGCTTGAGTGGCCGTGACCCCAACACCCTGATGGGGCTGCCACTGATCCGCCTTACAGAGATGCTGCAGGCCGAGGGCTTCGATGTCCTGCGAGCCCAGGCTGACCTTGCCTCCTAAGTGCTGCCATGATAAACCTGTTGTGATTAGTTTTTGGTCACAACAGGTTTATGGACAAGCGCTTTAGCTCTTTTGACGAGTTTTACCCCTTCTATTTAGGTGAGCACCGGGATCGCCGTTGCCGCATCCTTCACTACATCGGATCCGCTCTGGTGCTGTTGATGGCGGGTATCGCCGTGGCCTCCGGAAACTACCTGTTGCTGCTTACCCTGCCAGTCATCGGCTATGGTTTTGCCTGGGCAGGCCATTTCGGATTCGAGAAAAACCGTCCGGCAACCTTCCAATACCCCATCTACAGCCTGTTGGGCGACTGGGTGATGCTGAAAGACGCGGTCACCGGAGAACTGGACTCCAAGCTGAAGCAACTGGAACCCCAGCCCAAACGCTGACCCTCAGGTTAATCGTCGACCGGTATTCGCGAACTCCTCCTCAAATTATTCCCAAGCCCCCTGTCACCGACACCACCTCGGCAGTAGAATGGCGCCCTCTTTATCCCCTTGAACATCACCCATGAGCACAACCCGACTCGGCAACCTGCTGGCTGCCCTCTCTTTCGTGGCCTATGGCCTGCTCCCTCTCTACTACGCCCCGCTGGAGGGTGCACAGATGGAGGAGATGCTGGCCCTGAGAATCATCACCTCTGCACCCGCCATGCTGCTGCTTATTCTTGTGCTGCGCAGACCCACCCTCTCCCTGAGTGCCATGTGGGCGGACAAACGTTCTCTGCTGCTTTGCCTGTTGGCCTCCACCGTCATGTGCACCTCCTGGTACAGCTTTACCTGGGCCCTGACCAATGGCCAGGTGCTCGCCGCCAGTCTGGGGTTCTTTATCAACCCTCTGATGGCTGTCGCCCTGGGAGTACTCTTTCTCGGAGACCGGCTTAGCCCGGCCCAGCGCGCCGCAGTCATCCTGGCCAGCGCTGGCATCGGCTATCAGGTGTGGCAGTATGGCGAACTGCCCTGGCTCTCACTGGTGATGGGTGGCGCCTTTGCCCTCTACGGCCTGATTAAGAAGTTCATCCGCTTCGATGCCCTCAACTCCGTCATGGTGGAGGCGATGCTGCTGATCCCCCCAGCCCTGGCCTTCCTTATCTGGAGCAGCCAGACCCAGGGGCTGACCTTCGCCGCCGCAGATACCCCCACCCTGCTGCTCTATCTGGGCGCCGGTCCGGTAACCCTGATCCCCCTGGTGCTCTTTGCCCTGGCCATCAACCGCACCAGCCTGACCATGGTGGGACTGATGCAGTACATCGAGCCCAGTCTGCAGTTCCTGCTGGCCACCCTGGTGTTCGCCGAAGCCTTTGACGAGGTCAAGGCCGTCAGCTTCGGCCTGATCTGGCTGGGACTGCTGCTCTGCTCTGTGGAGGCCGTGGTGGGCATAAAGCGCAGAGCCACCCGGCTGCCAAACCACACTTCCGATTCGACTTAAGAGGCGATCCAGTTCCGGTTTCCTGTCCCGGCTCACTGTCAGCGCCCACCCTGAGTGCTACATTGGGTCAGTTTTGCCTGAGGTGGGTCCCTTGTTTCATAAACTGGAAATCGTGATAGCGTTCAGCATCTTTGGGATGCTGCCCCTCTATCTGAACCTGATGCCCGACGCCCAGGTGACCCATTTGGTGGCCCTGAGAATCATCCTGGGCAGCGCCATCCTGGTCAGCCTGCTTTTCATCAACGGGCGGTGGCGCCCGATGCTGCGTCAGGTCAAAAGAGAGCCCAAAGCCGCCCTGTGTTGTATGGTGGCGGCCCCCCTGGCCATGGCCGCCGGCCTCCTCAGCATCTGGGCCTACCTCAACCAGCAGATTCTGGCCGCCAGCCTGGGGCAATACCTCTCCCCCTTCGTCTCCGTATTGCTGGCCGTGGTGCTGTTTAGAGAACGTCTTTCACCGATGCAGAGACTGGCGCTGATCGCGGCGGCCATTGGCCTGATGCTGCAGTTCGGCAACCACAGCTTCTCCGTATTGTTGGCACTTGGGATAGGCGCCCTGTTTGCGCTCTATGGTTTCCTAAAGAAGTGTGCCCAGACGGATACCCTCACCTCCCTCACTCTGGAGCACCTGGCGGTCCTGCCCCTGGCACTGGGGTACTGGGGCTATCTCCATTGGCAGGGGCAACCTGGGCTCATCAGTCAGGAGTGCAACCTGTGGCTGCAACTGGGTTTCGCACCACTGATCCTGTTCGCACTGACCCTGCTCAATCACGGCATCCAGAAGGTGAACTTCACCACCTATGGCCTGATGCAGTTTATCGATCCCAGCCTGCAGTTCCTGCTGGGGATCTGGGTATTCAATGAGCTGTGTCCTCCGGAGCAGTTGCTGGGCTTTGTGCTGATATGGGGAGGGCTGGCTGCCGTTATCGGCAGTGGTCTTCGCAATCATCACTCCGACAGTGCCAAACTCACTCAATTAAGTTAAGAAAACTCACCAACACTTGGTGAATCCCCTCAACACTTTGTTTACCTGACTACTCAGACCTCTTGTAAGCCATTGATTTACAATTGTTAAAAAATCTGGCACAAGCTGTGCATTCCAAGCGTAACTTCCGAATAACGACATAAAGGATTTGCGCCATGAAACGCCTCTCCCTGACCGCCCTCTCCCTGGTATGGATTCTCTCCGCCTGTGGCCAGGCACCCGCCGCCGATGACACCAGCAAAGAAACCGACGCCGCCAAAGAGGAGCAGGTGGTCACCCTGCCGGTGGAAACCCAACCTGTGGTCCAGGACACCGTCGCGTCCTACTACAGCTCCACCGCCATCCTGGAAGCTCCGGAAGAGGCGATGGTGGTCAGCCGGGTACCCGGGGTGATCACCCAGGTAAACGTCGAGGAGGGCGACAAGGTCACCCAGGGACAGGTACTGGCCAGCATCGACTCCGAGCGCTATCGCTACAACCTGGACAAGGCACAGGCCGAACTGGATGTGATCGACCAGGAGCTGAATCGTCTGAAGAAGATCGCCAACCAACAACTGGTCAGCGAAGAGGCGATGGCCAAACTGGAGTTTCGCCGCCTCTCCGCCATTGCCGATCGTGACCTGGCCGCCCTGCAGCTGAAAGAGAGCCGCGCCGAAGCGCCTTTTGACGGGGTGGTCGCCAAGCGCCTGGTGAAGCGAGGCAACATGGCAGAGCAGTACAAGGAGCTGTTCTACATTGTTCGTCAGGACGAGCTGCACGGCATCATCCACCTGCCAGAGCAGGAACTCGCTCAAGTCCGTAAAGGCCAGATGGCGGAGCTGATTCTCAGTGGCGACGAGCGTAAACATCAGGCCAAGGTGCTGCGCATCAGCCCCATCGTTGACGCCGACACCGGCACCTTCAAGGTGACCCTGACCGTGCCCAATGGCCAGGGCAACCTCAAGGCCGGAATGTTTGCCCGGGCCAGACTCAAGTATGACGCCCACGAAGGTACCCTGGTGATCTCCAAAAACGCCCTGCTGCGCCAGGACCAGGGACACGCCGTGTTCGTGGTGGAAGAGGGCAAGGCCAAGCGCCGCGCCGTGGAACTGGGCTACGAGGATGAGGGTCGGGTGGAGATCACCCAGGGACTGGCCCTGAACGACCAGGTGGTGGTGCGCGGACAGCACCAACTGAAGGATGACGCCAGCGTGGAGGTTATCGCCCCACTGCAACTGGCCCAGCGCTAAGGACGGCACATGGGAATCATCAACACCTCAGTCAAACGTCCGGTCACCGTCTGGATGTTCATCCTGGCCATAGTCATGTTTGGCCTGGTGGGCCTGAGTCGCCTCAGCGTCAACCTGCTGCCGGACATGAGCTACCCCACCCTGACGGTGCGCACCCTCTATCCGGGGGCTGCCCCGGCGGAAGTGGAGCAGCTGGTCAGCAAACCCATCGAAGAATCCGTAGGTGTGGTCAAGGGACTGCGCCAGGTCTCCTCCACCTCCAGAGCCGGACTGTCCGACGTTCACCTGGAGTTCGAGTGGGGCACCGACATGGACCTGGCCGCCCTGGACAGCCGCGAAAAGCTGGATGCCATCGAGCTGCCCCTGGATGTGGATAAGCCGCTGATTCTGCGCTTTAACCCCAACCTGGACCCCATAGTCCGCCTGGCGGTCACCACCGAGGAGAGCAACGAAGCCGCCCTGGTGCAGATGCGTACCTGGGTGGAGGAGGAGCTCAAGCGCACCCTGGAAACCGTGCCCGGTGTGGCCTCGGTGCGCCCCTCCGGCGGCCTGGAGCAGGAGGTGCAGATCCTCATCGACCAGCAGAAGATGGCTCAGCTCAACCTCACCGCCGCCCAACTGATTGAGCGCATTCGCAGCGAAAACCTCAACCTGTCCGCCGGCAAACTGACCCAGGGGGATCAGGAGCTGCTGATCCGTACCCTCAATCAGTTCCAGAACCTGGAGGAGCTGCGACAGATGGTGGTCTACCGTGACGACCAGCGCCAGGTGCGCCTGTTTGAGGTGGCTCAGGTCAAAGACAGCTTCAAGGAGCGGGACAACATCGCCCGCAGCCAGGGACAGGAAGCGGTGGAGCTGGCCATCTACAAGGAGGGGGATGCCAACACCGTTGCGGTGGCCCAGGCTCTGAAAGCCAAACTCAAAACCCTGGAGGAGGAGACCCCCTACCCCATCAACCTGCTCTACGATCAGTCCCGCTTCATTGAGAATGCGGTCAACGAGGTGACCAGCGCCGCCCTGGTGGGTGCCGTGCTGGCGATGGCGGTGATCTTCCTGTTCCTGGGCCAGCTCAAGCCCACCATGATCATCTCCCTCTCCATCCCGGTGTCGGTGATCGCCACCTTCAACCTGATGTACTTCGCCGGCATCAGCCTCAACATCATGTCTCTGGGTGGCATCGCCCTGGCGGTGGGCCTGCTGGTGGACAACGCCATCGTGGTGCTGGAGAACATCGACCGTCGACGTCGCCTGGGGGATGACCTGCATCAGGCCGCCGAGAAGGGCACCCGGGAAGTGAGTGGCGCCATCGTCGCCTCCACCCTCACCACCCTGGCGGTGTTCGTGCCGCTGATTTTTGTCGACGGCATCGCCGGCCAGCTGTTTGCCGATCAGGCGATGACGGTCACCTTTGCCCTGATCGCCTCTTTGCTGGTGGCCCTGTCCGCCATCCCCATGCTCTCCTCCCGCAAGGGGATTGAGCTCAAGGTCAATCACAATAACCAGCCCAAGGCCAAACCCACCACCCGCTGGGGCAAGGTGCGCCACCATGCGGCGACGGTGTTCAGCTTCCCCTTCGTACTGCTGTTCTCCTATATTCCCAGCCTGTTGATTGGGGTGGTGATGGTTGTGGTTCGCGCCCTGCGCAAACTGTTCGCCCTGCTGCTGACTCCCGTGCTCTGGGGCTTTGACCGCCTCTACGGCGCCCTATCCTGGGCCTACCCCAAGCTGCTGAACCTGGCCCTGAGTGCCCGGGTGCTGACCCTGGGCGTGGCGGTGGCGGTCACCGCCCTGGCCTTCTCCCTGGCCCCGCGCCTGGGGATGGAGCTGATTCCCCCCATGAACCAGGGGGAGTTCTACCTGGAGGTACAACTGCCGCCGGGGACCGAGGTCAGCCACACCGACAAGGTGCTGCGCCACCTGGCGGACAGCCTGATGGACGATGAGGCGGTGGACAAGGTCTACTCCCAGGCAGGCAGCGGCGGCCTGCTCAGCTCCGCCTCCCAGATTGGCGGCGAAAACTGGGGCCGCCTGCAGGTGGTGCTCAGTGACGCCAGCCTGCAAGCCCGGGTGATGAGCGCCCTGCGCTACAGCGCCTCGCGCATCCCGGATCTGGAGTACTCCGCCCAGTCACCGGAACTGTTCAGCTTCAAGACCCCGCTGGAGCTTGAGATCAGTGGCTATGACCTGGATATGCTGGGTCTGGCCAGCGGTCAGGTGGCGGCCACCCTGGCCCAGTCCGAACGCTTCAAAGATATTCAGAACAGCCTCAAGGAGGGCCAGCCGGAGCTGACCATCCGCTTCGACCACGCCAAGCTGGCGTCACTGGGGCTGACCGCCCCGGATGTGGCCAACCGGGTCGCCTCGGTAATCGGCGGCAGTGTGGCCTCCCGATACACGGTGCGTGACCGCAAAATTGACATTCTGGTGCGAGCCCTGCCCGCCCAACGGGATCAACATGAGGATCTGGCCAGCCTGATCGTCAACCCGGGCTCCGAGCGTCCCATCGCCCTGGATGCGGTGGCCACCATCAAGGAGGAGATTGGCCCCGCGTCCATCAACCGCATCGCCCAACAGCGGGTGGCCATCGTCTCCGCCAACCTGGCCTACGGCTCCCTCAAGGAGGGGGTGGACGCCGCCTCGACCCTGCTGGAGTCGCTGTCGCTGCCCCCGGGCACCAGCATCCAGTTTGGTGGCCAGAATGAGGAGATGGAGCACTCACTGAACTCCCTCTACATCGCCCTGGGTCTGGCGGTGTTCCTGGTCTATCTGGTGATGGCCAGCCAGTTTGAATCCCTGCTGCACCCCCTGCTGATTCTGGCGGCGGTGCCCATGGCCCTGGCCGGCAGTGTCTATGGTCTGTGGCTCACCGGCACCCACATCTCGGTGATCGTCTTCATCGGCCTGATCATGTTGGCAGGCATAGTGGTGAACAACGCCATCGTGTTGGTGGATAGGATCAACCAGCTGCGCCAGGAGGGCGTGGAGCGTGGTCAGGCCATCATGGAAGCGGCCCACTCCAGGCTGCGCCCCATCCTGATGACCACCCTCACCACCACCCTGGGTCTGGCTCCCATGGCCATCGGCCTGGGCGAAGGCGCCGAGATGCGTGCCCCCATGGCCATTACCGTGATTGCCGGGCTGATGATCTCCACCCTGCTTACCCTGGTGGTACTGCCGGTGCTCTACAGCCTGTTCGACAACAAGCAGTTTGCCATGGAGGGTCAGCATGACCACTAATCTGACCAAGCTGGCCCTTAAGAGGCCGGTGACCATCACCATGGCCTTCCTGGCGATGCTGCTGATGGGGCTGGTCTCCAGCCGGCTGCTGCCCCTGGAGATGTTCCCCGGCCTGGAGATCCCCCAGATCATGGTGGAGGTGCCCTACCAGGGTGCCTCCCCCCAGGAGGTGGAGCGCGGCATCACCACGGTGCTGGAGGAGTCCCTGGCCACCCTGAGTGATGTCAAGAGCATGCGCTCCCACTCCACCGAGAATGGCGCCTTTATCGAGATGCGCTTCGACTGGGGCGTGCCCATCGCCACCAAGACGGTGGAGGCCAGGGAGCGGCTGGACTCGGTGCGTCACCTGTTGCCCACAGACGTTGAACGGGTGCTGCTGCGCCAGTTCTCCACCGCGGACATGCCCATCTACACCCTGAGGATCTCCTCCAAGCGGGATCTCAGCGGCGCCTATGACCTGCTGGAGAGTCAGCTCAAACGTCCTCTGGAGCGCCTGCCTGGGGTGTCCCAGGTCACCCTCTACGGCGTCGACAAGCCCCGCATCGAGATTCGCGTCGATGCCGATGCCCTGGCCACCATGGGGATCAACCCTGACAAGCTGCAGCAAAGGCTGAACCAGGAGAACTTCACCCTCAGCGGCGGCACCCTGCGCAGTCAGCAGACCCTGTGGCAGCTCTCGCCCAAGGGGGAGTTTCGCAGCGTCAGTGAAATCGAGAATCTGGTGCTGCGCCCCGGCCTGCGCCTGGGTGATGTGGCCGAGATTGGCTACACCCAGGCGGAGCGCATCGATGGCCGCCATCTCAACCGTGCCTACGCCATCGGCCTGGACATCTTCAAGGAGTCCGGCGCCAACCTGGTGGAGGTGGCCGACCGGGTGACCAAGGTGATCGCCCAGGCCAACGACAACCCCCAGTTCCAGGGCATCGAGCTGTTCTCCATGGACGACCAGGCCCAGGGGGTAAAAAGCTCCCTCCACGACCTGCTGATGGCCGGGCTGATAGGCGCAGGCCTCTCCTTCGGGGTGCTGTTCCTGTTCCTGCGCAACATCCCCATGACCCTGATTGTGGTGGTGTCCGTGCCCATCTCCATCGCCATCACCCTGGCGGCCATGTACCTGATGAACTACAGCCTCAACATCCTGTCGATGATGGGGCTGCTGCTGGCGGTCGGCATGCTGATCGACAACTCGGTCGTCGTGACCGAGTCGGTGCTGCAGGCTCAGGAGAGCGGCAAATACAAGGACACCAAGGACGCGATTCTGGCCGGGGTCAACAAGGTGGCCCTGGCGGTGATGGCCGGCACCCTGACCACCATCATCGTGTTTCTGCCCAACATCTTCGGCACCAAGGTACAGCTGACCATGTTCCTGGAGCACGTGGCCATCGCCATCTGCATCTCCCTGCTGGCCTCCTTGCTGCTGGCCAAGACCCTGTTGCCCCTGCTGCTCTCCCGCCTCAAGGGACTGAAATCCAGCCCCAAGGGCAACAGCCGCCACCCCAGGTACAGAAAGTGGCTGACCCGCTGCCTGGAGTGGCCCAAGACCTCGGGAATCATCGCCCTGGTGCTGCTTGGGAGCACCGCCCTGCCCATCAGCCAGGTCAAGATGGCGGACGATGACGATGACAACACCCGCCTCTACCTGCGTTACCACCTGCAGGAGCGCCAACCAGTGGCGGTCACCGAAGCCATGGTGGACAGGGTGGAGGAGTACCTGTTTGCCAACCAGGAGGCACTGGGCTTCGACAGCATCTACAGCTACTACGCCACAGACAACGCCACCACCACCCTGATCATGCGAGAGGAGCTGCCTGCAGACATCGAGTCCATCAAGCAGACCATCCGCGACAACATGCCCAGGCTGGCCAACGCCGAGCCTGAGTTTGGCTGGGGCGGCGGTGATGACAGCGGCATGAGAATCACCCTCACCGGCCGCTCCACCACGGTGCTGATGGAGTTGACTGAGCAGCTGGTTCCCCTGATGAACCGCATCGAAGGACTGGAAGATGTGCGCTCCGACGCCGGTGCCGGTCAGCAGGAGCTGGTGGTGCAGTTCGACCGTCAGCTGCTCTCCCGTCTGGGGCTGGAGGTCAGCGACGCCGCCCAGACCCTGGCCCTGGCGGTGCGCGGCCAGAACCTGCGCTCCTTCCGCCACGATCCCAGCGGCGAGATTCAGATCTTCCTCGCCTGGGAGCGTCAGTGGCGTGATTCGCTGCAGCAGCTGAAGCAACTGCCCATAGTCCGCGACGGAGAGCGGGTCTACACCCTGGAGATGCTGGCCAGCATCAATAGCCAGCCTCAACTGCAGGGGATTCGCCACTTCAACCGACAGACCGCACTGACCATTGGCGGCAACGTGGAGGGGCGCTCCATGGATGAGGTGCGTGAAGACCTGACCAAGGTGCTGGACTCCATCCACTGGCCCCCAGGCTATGAGTACAGCTTCGGCGGCGGCTTCCGTCAGCAGCAGGACAGCGAGCAGATCATGATGATCAACATGCTGCTGGCCATCGCCATGATCTACATTGTGATGGCGGCGCTGTTCGAGTCCCTGCTGCTGCCCACGGCGGTGATCACCTCCATCCTGTTCTCCATCACCGGGGTCTACTGGACCTTTATGGTGCTAGGGCAGGAGATGTCCATCATGGGGATGATCGGCATCCTGATCCTGATGGGGGTGGTGGTGAACAACGGCATCGTGCTGGTGGACCAGATCAACCAGCGAGAACCGGACATCGACCGCCTCAAGCAGGCGATCATCGACGCCGCCGCTTCCCGTCTGCGGCCGGTGCTGATGACGGTGGCCACCACGGTGCTGGGGCTGGTGCCCCTGGCCCTGAATGATACCCGCCTGGCCGGCGGCGGCCCCTCCTACACCCCCATGGCCCTGGCCATCATCGGAGGCCTGCTGTTCTCCACCGTCACCAGCCTGTTCCTGGTGCCCTACTGCTACCTGCTACTCAGCCGCATGCGCCACTTCTACGCCCAGCGCTGCGCCCGCATCAAGCAGTGGAGCGACAACAAGTTACCTAACTGGATGTAAAGAGTTTTCCCACCGTCGTTCGGGAGGCTTACGCCTCCCTTTTTTTTTGATCCCGCAAAAGAACTCTAAATAATAATTTTAAGCACTTTTAAATCAGGAGCTTATTTCAGCAGTTTTTAGACCGGAGCACGATGATTCAGACGATTTGGTTATAATTCGGCGAACTTGGAAATGTTAACATCCTCACACTTTAATATTCACTTTAGTTATTTGGATAGTACGGATGTATAGAAACCTTGTTGCGTTGGCTGTCGCAGCAACCCTGCCAGCCCCCCTGTTGGCCGCCGAAGAGGCCGCTGTTGAACGAATTGAAGTGGTGGGCTCCCGCATCGCCCTGCGTACCGCCACCGACTCTGCTGCCCCGGTAGACATCATCTCTGCCGAAGACCTGGCCGCCACCGGTCAGCTGGAAACCGCCAAGGCGCTGCAGTTTGCCGCCCCCAGCTACAGTTTCCCCTTCTCCTCGGTGACCGACGGCACCGACGCGGTTCGCCCCGCCAACCTGCGCGGCATGTCCCCGGACCACACCCTGGTACTGGTGAACGGCAAGCGCCGCCACACCACCGCCCTGGTGCACCTCTCCGGCACCGTGGGCAAGGGATCGTCCAACGTGGACCTGAACGCCATCCCCATGTCCGCCATCAAGCGCATCGAGATCCTCCGTGACGGTGCCGCCGCCCAGTATGGCTCCGACGCCATCGCCGGGGTGATCAATGTGGTGCTCAAAGACGCCGACCAGGGCGGCAGCATCAGCACCCACCTGGGCCAGACCTATGAGGGTGACGGTGAGCAGCTGCGCATCGGCCTGAACCATGGCATGCAGTTTGGTGACGAAGGCTTCCTGAACCTCTCCCTGGAGAGCCACCACAAGAACCCGACCAACCGCGCCGGCAACGACCCCCGCCAGCAGTACCCTGAATTGGCCGACGGCAGCCCGGATCCCCGCGAGGAGACCTTCGATCGCAACAACCACCATGTAGGTGACAGTGACTATCAGAACTACGGCCTGTTCCTGAATGCCGGCACCGCCATCAGCGGCGACGACCAGCTGTATTTCTTCGGCGGCTACTCCGAGCGTGAGTCTACCTCTGGCGCCTTCTACCGACGCGCCAAAGACAGCCGCAACGTACCGGAGATCTACCCCGACGGCTTCCTGCCCCAGATTAACCCGGAGATCATCGACGCCTCCCTGCTGGTGGGTTATGAGTTCGAGGTGGGCGAATGGAGCCTGGATGCCTCCGCCGGCTATGGTCAGAACAGCTTTGAGTATCGGGTAAAGAACAGCCTGAACGCCTCTCTGGGCCCCACCAGCCAGACTGAGTTTGATGCGGGCAAGCTGACCACCGACGAGCTCAACCTCAACATCGACGCCTCCCGCTACTACGACTTCGTCAACGACTCCGAACTGGTGGTCGCCCTGGGTGCCAGCTGGCGCAACAGCGGCTACGAAGTGGAAGCGGGTGAGGAAGCCTCCTACATCCGTGGCGACTATCAGGGCAAATCCGGTGGCAGCCAGGGCTTTGGCGGCTTCACCCCCGAGTCTGGGGTAGACGAGGACCGTCACAACCTGGGGTTCTATTTGGAGCTGGAAAACCAGTACAGCGATCAGTTCTACTGGGCCGCCGCCGCCCGTTATGAGGACTACTCTGACTTTGGCAGCAACACCAGCTGGAAGCTGGCGGGTCGTTGGGACATCACCGATTCCCTGGCTCTGCGTGCCACCACCAATACCGGCTTCCGCGCCCCCAGCGTGCAGCAGCTCTACTTCACCAACATCTCCACCTTCTTCGACCCGGACCCGGTCACCGGAGAGTTTGTCCCTCGTGAGTCCGGCACCTTCAACACCCTGGCACCCATCACCCAGGCCCTGGGTGTGAACGAGCTGGAGCCTGAGATCTCCCACTCCTACAGCCTGGGTCTGGTGTACAGCCACGACAGCGGCCTGACCGTCACCCTGGATGCCTACCGCATCGATGTGGATGATCGCATCATCCTCTCCGGCTCCGTGGATAAGGAGTCCTCCCCGGAGATTGAAGCCCTGTTCGCCGGCACCAACGCCGAGTCCGCCCGCTTCTTTATCAATGGCCTGGACACCCGCACCCAGGGTCTGGATCTGGTGGCCACCCAGGAGTTCGACCTGGGCAGTTGGGGTGACCTGAAAGCCAACCTGGCCTACGCCTACAACGACACCGAGATTCAATCGGTGAACCTGCCCACCATCTTGAGTGGCCAGGAGCAGCAGCTGTTCGACCGCAGAGAGGAGATTCGCGCTACCGACGCCAACCTGCACCACAAGGGCAACATCGGCTTCACCCACAGCCTGAACGATCTGACCACCCACCTGAGGTTCAGCTATTTCGGCACCTACACCGTGGGCTACTCCCGCTCCGAGGTGAAGTATGACGCCAAGTGGACCACGGATCTCAGTGCCAGCTACGCCCTGACCGATGCCCTGACCCTGACCGCCGGTGCCCAGAACCTGTTTGATACCTATCCGGAGAAACGCCCTGAAGACAACAACTTCAACGGCATCTTCGTCTACCCGCTCACCAACACCCCCTTCGGGTTCAATGGCGGTTACTACTACATGGACCTGACCTACAGGTACTGATGCTCCCCCCCCAAAAAAGGGCGCCTTCAAGGCGCCCTTTCCTTATCTGTTTGCAAGTGTCACTCCGTTGCCACGGTCCCATTACTTAGCCATAGCTCCGAGTCGTTTGTAAAAGCTCCTCATTTATAAGAAGAGTTGTCTATATAAACCGCAAGGAATTGGTGCTATTTTCATCAACACACAACAATCAGGATGATCTGTTATGCGCAAACTGCTTCTCATGACCCTGCTCTTCTCTTTGCCGTTGAGCGCAGAGGATCGCTTTAAGGATGTGAAGATCCTCTCCGAGAAGGTGTCGGAAGGGGTGCACATGCTGACCGGCAGCGGCGGCAACATCGGCGTCAGTGCCGGCGACGATGGCATTCTCATTATCGACGACCAGTTCGCCCCCCTGGCAGGTCGCATCCAACAGGCGCTGGCCGCCATCAAACCCGGGCCGGTAAACTATGTGCTCAACACCCACTACCACGGCGATCACACCGGCGGTAACGCCGAGTTTGCTCCCCCGGCAACGGTTTTTGCCCATCATAATGTCCGGCTGAGGCTGGCTGATGATGATAAGTTTTCCCCGGAGCACTTGCCTGTGGTGACCTTCGATAAGGGGATCACCTTTCACCTCAACAACGACACCATCCGGGTGATCCACCTGCCTCATGGTCACACCGATGGCGATGCCCTGGTGCGGTTCGAACAGGCCAATGTGGTGCACATGGGGGATCTCTTCTTCAACGGCATGTTTCCCTACGTCGATCTTAAGGGAGGAGGCAGTGTAGAGGGGTACCTCAACGCGGTCACCAAGGCCCTCGAGTGGATGGATGCAGACACCAGGGTGATACCGGGTCATGGCAAGTTAGCCAACAAGGCCGACCTGCAGAAGTTCCAAAAAATGCTGCTAGACTCAATAATATGGGCGAAAAAACAGGACAGGGATGCGCCGCTTGAAGCTTGGCAGAAAGCCTTCCCCGCATCCATGACCTCCTGGAGCTGGCGCTTCATCACCACCGAGCGCTGGGTCACCACTCTCTACGAGGAAAGAAACAGGCTGCATGATTGATCTGCTGATTTTCGCCGCCCTGGTGTTACTGGTCTCCATGGTGCCAGTGTATGGGGCGGCGGTGCTGATCCGCTCGCCAACGCCGGGCCCTCTCCTCGGGGCTCTGACGGTGTGCGTCGCCCTGGCCCTGCTGGAACTGTCACTGGACAGGGTAAGTGGTCAGTGGGGTTGGCTGGTGGGCGCCCTGTTTGCGGCCGTCGCCTTCAGCCTGCTGTTTGGCACCCGCACCTGGCGCGGCATCATACTGGCCGCCGTACTCTGCCTTACCTACCAGTGGGGCACCAGCGAGTACCTCAATGGCGCCTCCCTCACCGCCACCTTCAAACACCAGATCAACAAGGCCAGATCGGAAGTCTGGCCTGATTAGGGTGCGTTGGGCTTTGCTGACCGATTCTTGCGATAAAAAAGGCGGCCATCAGGCCGCCTTTTTTAGCTGAGGATGTCACGGACCCTGTCCAGGTCCTCCGGGGTGTCCACCCCGGCAGGCGGCGTCTGTTTCGCCTCCTCCACATGAATCCCTTCACCGTAATAGAGCACTCTGAGCTGCTCCAGAGACTCGATCCCCTCCAGGGGGCTGGGCTGCCAGCTGACATAGCGCTTAATAAAGCCAGCGCGATAGCCATAGATGCCTACGTGGCGCAGGGCTCCCGGGCTGACCCCAGGGCCATCGGCAAAGCCATCCCTGTGGTAGGGGATGGGCGCGCGGGAGAAGTAGAGAGCCCGACCGTCGGCGGCGCACACCACCTTGACCGCATTGGGATTGAACATCTCTTCGGCGTCTTCGATGGCCACCCCCAGGGTGGACATGGGCAGCCCGCTGGAGATCAGGTTGTCCGCCACCTGGCGGATATTGGCCGGTGGGATCAGCGGCTCATCACCCTGAACATTGACCACAACCTGATCTTCACCAAGCTTAAGCAGTTCAACCACCTCCGCCAGGCGTTCGGTCCCGGAGTTATGATGCTCGGAGGTCATCACCACCTCGGCGCCAAAACCTGCGACGGCATCAAACACCCTCTGATCGTCGGTCGCCACCACCACCCGATCGGCACCACTGGCCTGGGCTTGCTCGCAAACCCACTGGATCATGGGCTTACCGGCGATATCTGCCAGAGGTTTGGCAGGCAACCTGGTAGAGGCATAGCGGGCGGGAATCACCACCACAAAGCCCATGATCAGTCTTCCTTCAGCTCGGTGGCACGGTTCTCCAGCAGCACTGGAATACCGTCATCGATGGGGTAAACCAGACGGTCTGCCTTGCAGGTCAGGGTCTGCTCAGCCGCGTTGAACTCCAGCTTACCCTTGCATACAGGGCAGGCAATAATCTCTAGCAGTTTGGTATCGAACGCCATTGTTTATTCCTTCAGTCGTGACAGCAGAGCGCCATCAAAATCTTCCGGTAAATTAGCAGTTACCGGTAGGTAAAACCAGTTGGGCCGGGCAAAACCACGGCACTTGACCGCATCTTTTTCGGTCATCAGCAGCAGTTCGTCGTCCGGGGTCAGTGCCGCCAGCTCCGCCTCGCTGTACAGGTAGTGATCGGCAAAGGGTACGCAGCGCAGCGGCGACAGCCCCTGCTCCTCCAGTGAGGTGAAGAACCTTGGGGGGTTACCGATCCCCGCCATGGCCACAATCTCCATGTCCGGATCAAAGGGGCGGTCAGTGCCATCCACCGCTTTCAAATGGTCCGGTGCCAGGGACATGGGGTATTCGCCGGCCTGATGCCGACCGCCATTGCAGATCACCATATCGACACTCTTGAGACGGCTCACCGGCTCGCGCATGGGCCCCATGGGCATGCGAAAGCCATTGCCAAAGCGGCGCTCACCGTCGACCACCACCAACTCGATGTCTCTCTGGAGACGATAGTGCTGCAGGCCGTCATCGGCCACAATCACGTCCACCTTAGCCCGCTCCAACAGCAGCTGTGCGGCCTTGATGCGGTCCGGACCAACCGCCATGGGCGCTCCGGTTCGCTGAACGATGAGGGCAGGTTCATCCCCGACCAGGGCAGGATCCGTATCCTGGGCAACCCACTGGGGCCAGGTTTCCGACTGACCACCATAGCCGCGGCTGATCACCCCCACCTTGTAACCGTGGCGGCGAAGCAGCTCAATCAGGTAGAGCACCACCGGGGTCTTACCGTTTCCCCCCACGCTGAGGTTGCCCACCACGATCACCGGGACCGGCAATCTGGCACTGGGCAGGATGCCTAATCGAAACAGCAGCCGACGCAGGCCGCTGACCAGGATAAACAGCAGGGTCAGGGGGGCCAGAAGCCACAGCACCGGGCTCCCCTGCTGCCAGGCGCGCTCGAACCAGCTACTCATTGTCACCGAACTGCATCTGGTGCAGCTGACTGTAGATGCCACCATGCTGGAGCAGCTGTTGATGGCTGCCTTGCTCGACCACCTGACCCTTGTCCACCACCATGATGATGTCGGCATTTTCAATGGTGGAGAGGCGGTGGGCAATCACCACCGAAGTCCGCCCCTTCTGCAGGTTGTCCAGCGCCGCCTGAATGGCGCGCTCAGACTCGGTATCCAGGGCCGAGGTGGCCTCATCCAGAATCAGGATGGGGGCATCACGCAGGATGGCGCGGGCGATGGCGATACGCTGACGCTGACCGCCACTGAGCAGGATGCCATTTTCACCCACCATGGTGTCCAGCCCCTGGGGCAGGTCCTTAACGAACTCCATCAGGTAGGCGGCTTCGGCGGCGGCTTCAATCTGCTCCCGGCTGCACTGCTCGCAGGCATAGGCGATATTGTTGGCGATGGTGTCATTGAACAGGGTCACCTGCTGGGACACCATGGCGATCTGGCTGCGCAGGTTGCTCAGCTCATAGTCGTTCACGTCCACACCGTCCACCTGAATCGCACCCTTGGTAGCGTCGTAGAAACGGGGCAGCAGGCTGGAGATGGTACTCTTGCCCGAGCCGGAGCGTCCCACCAGCGCCAGGGTCTTCCCAGGCGGCACCTCCAGGGAAACACCCCGCAGTGCCGGCTCATCCTTGTTGGTATTGGGGTAACAGAAGGTCACATCCTTGAAACTGATCGCCCCGTCGATGCGGTCCACCTTGTGGTTGCCGTTGTCCGGCGCATCAGGGGTATCCAGCACCTCAAACACCGAATGGGCGGCGGTAATGCCGCGTTGGAAATCGGCGTTGACCCGGGTCAGGTGTTTCAGCGGCTGCATCAGCCCCATCATGGAACCGACAATGGTGATAAAGGTGCCGGGGCTCAGACTCTGGAAGATAAAATCGAAGCTGGCCACATAAAGCACCACGCCCAGGGCCACGGAACCGATGATCTGGATCACCGGCTGGCTGATCGCCTGAGCCGCCGACAGCTTCATGTTCTGCTGGCGGTTGCGGTTGTTCACCTTGGCGAAACGTTCCGCTTCGATCTCCTGACCACCGAAGGCGATCACGTTCTTGTGCCCCTTGATCATCTGCTCAGACGCCGTGGTCACGCCGCCCATAGCCTTCTGAATCGCCTTGGAGACCTTACGGAAACGACGGCTCACCACGGTGATTACCCAGGCCACCAGGGGCCCAATCAGGAAGAAGATCAGCGACAGCTGCCAGCTCTGGTAGAACATGATGAACAGCAGGCCGATGACCGTAGCACCATCGCGCACCATGCTCACCAGTGCGCTACTGGAGGCCCGTGCCACCTGTTCGGTGTCGTAGGTGATGCGGCTGATAAGGTCACCGGAGCTCTGAGTGTCAAAGTAGCTCACCGGCAAGTTGAGGTACTTCTCGAACACCATCTGGCGCATGCTCTGCACCACCTTCTGACTGACCCAGGCCAGGCAGTAGGTCGACACAAAGTTGGCCGAGCCACGGACAAGGAACATCCCCACCACGATAAAGGGGGCAATCTTCAGCACATCGCTGTTGCCTGCGGTCAGCGCATTATCAATCAGGGGCTGAACCAGCCAGATCATACCGGCGTCCACCGCACCATAGGTGATCATCCCCAGAATGGAGACGACAAAGGCGGCGCGGTAGGGGAGAACATAGGGCCACAGACGCTTAAAGGTTGCCCAGGTCTGTCCCTTCTCCATTGGAGTTGGTTTGGCGCTCATAGAGTTAACCGAATTTCAATTCAAGGGGCCATTCTACCCACACCGGGCATGGATACCAACGCATGGTGAACAAATGTCGATTAAACCGTCAATTACCACATGAATTACCACCGTCGCTGGTTATACCAATAGGGAGCCAACTGTTCACTGTAGCTCAGCAGAGTCACTCCCTCGGGGTAAAAGTGAACACTGACCTGCCCCTGGCGCCCAGTGGTTTTCTGGATGGTGCCCAGCGCCCGGTAGCGCGCCTCCACCTCCTGGTGGGGGAAATGCCAACGATTGCGCCAGCCTGCCGGGTGGATCACTATCCGCGGCGACACCGCCCTGACCCAGGGCTCGGTGCTGGAGCTGCGGCTGCCATGGTGGGGAGACACCAGCACTGTGGCCCGCTCCGGACTCATTCTGGCCTCGGAAGCCGCCTCGATGTCACCGGGAAGCAGGACGCTGCGCCGCCCGTCGGAGATGCGCAGGATGCAGGAGCCATTGTTGCCCCGGTAATCAAACTTCTGCCAGGCCAGATCAAGCCCCTGCCAGTGAGTGGGGCCTCGCTTACACCCCTCTCCTGAGATCTCCTGGAGCCCAGGCCACAACCGCTTCATCGCAGCGGCCCCGCCGGCGTGGTCGTTGTCGCCGTGGGAGAGCACCAGATAATCCAGGCTGCGTATCCCCCGGCCTTTCATAAAGGGGTCGACCACCCGTTCTGCGTAGCTGAAGCCGGAGGGAAACGCCGCCCCGGTGTCATACACCAGCGCCCTGCCCTGCTTCTCCACCACCACACTCAGCCCCTGCCTTACGTCCATCACATGAACCCGCCAGTCCAGGGGCGACTCCCCAATCTGGGTCAGGAGCGTGGGGATCACCAGCACCGGCGCCAGATACCTGGCCATGGGTACGGGCGGTCGCCACACCAGCCACAAAGCCAGGGGGATCAACACCAGGGTCATCAGGCCATGGGCCCAGCCCAGGCTGGCTCCGGGCAAAGAGTAGGCTGTGCGGGCCACCCACTCCAGGGGCCACAGGGCCAGGTCCGCCAGCCACAAACCGCCGTCGGCCAGGGGCAGGGACAACCAGCTCCACAGCGCGGCCACCAGGGTCAACGGCAGGACCACCACAGAGACCCAGGGCACCATCAGTAAGTTGGCCCACAGGGCATGGAGAGACAGGGAACCGAACCACCCCAGTTGCACCAGCCCCAGCAGCAGTGTCAGCCCGCACTGGATCCACACCAGACTGGCCAGACGGCCACCACTCCAGCCTGGGGCCTGGGCCACCAGCAGCATGATGATGGCAACGGCACAGCAGGAGAGCCAGTAGCCTGGCCCCAACACTGCCAGGGGATCCAGCAGGAGCAGCAGCGCCGCAGCCCGCAGCAACAGCTCCCAGGGACGACCAAATCGCCCGGTGGCCAGCATCACCATGGCTGCCAGAGCCATGATCAGGGCTCTCTGAGTCGCCAGTCCCAATCCGGCCAGCAGCGCATAGGCGATCACCCCCAGGGCCGCCAGCAACAGCACCGGCAGACGTGCACCACCACCCTGGGAAGGAAGCAGTCGCCTTGCCAACCAGCCAAGCATGCTGACCAGCAGCAGGGCCACCAGACTCAGATGCAATCCCGAGATCGCCACCAGGTGAGTCAGCCCGGCGCCCCTCAGCTGCTGCCAGCGCTCATCGCTGAGGCCGCGGCGATCCGCCATGGCCAAGGCCCGCAGCAGATCGCCTCTGGGCAGGGCCGCCACTGCCAGCTCAAGGCTCTGAGCCAGGGGAACCCGCCAGTGGCTGTTCTGCTCCAGCGGTTCCATTGCCAGGATACGCCCCTGAGCCACCACCCTGTTGGCCAGTGCATGACGCCTCTGGTTCCAGCTAAACTGATTGAAGGTACCCATGGGGGGCCGCAACTTAACCCTCAATTGGTAGAGGTGGCCCGCCTGCCACTGGGTCTCACCCTGGTAGCTCAACCAGATGCGGTCGGGATGGTGAAACTTCAGTGACGTTTCACCGATTCTCTCGACCTGCCATAAAGTTCGCTGGTATAGTGCGCCGCGGGTTGGTAAAGTGAGCAGCCTTGCCACCAGCTGGTGCTCCCCCTCGTTCAGGGGCTGCGCCACAGTGATATGACGGTCGCCGTGCCAGGCGAACCAGCAGACGCCCAGCAGCATTCCGGCCAGCAACGGCCGTTGCCGCACTAGCCAGAGGGCGGCCGCTCCAATGACGACCAGTAACCCGGGAGGCAGCAACTCTGGCCAGAACAGGCCTGAGCTGATGGCTGCCACCCAACCAAGAAGAAAACTGTTCACCTGACTTTGTTTAGGCGATAACAAACAGCTATGCCAAAAAAGACCATTCAACGGCTGATGCCGAACCCTGAGAAGCTCAAGGACCACAAACACCTGAAACTCTTCGGTGATGTGATCCATCAACCGGGGTTGTGGCACCTGAATCGTCGCTCTGCCGCCGGCGCCCTTGCCGCCGGCATGTTTATGGCGTGGGTTCCTGTTCCCTTCCAGATGGTCCTGGCTGCCGCGGCCGCCATCATTCTAGGCGTGAACCTGCCCCTGGCGGTGGTCACCGTCTGGTTTACCAATCCGGTCACCATGCCCTTCATGTTCTACCTTGCCTACCTGGTCGGCGCTTCCCTGCTGGGGATTGAGGCAGGGCACTTCCAGTTCGAGCTCAGCTGGGAGTGGCTCAGCACCAGCCTGGGCCAGATTGGCGAACCCTTCCTCCTGGGTTGCCTGGTGCTGGGGGTACTCAGCTCACTGTTCACCTACTTCGTGATCAACAGCCTGTGGCGCTACTCCATCCTGTTTAGCTGGAAGAAGCGCCGGAAGTTGCGTAACGGCAACGGCAACGGCAACGGCAACGGCAACGGCAACGGCAACGGCAAGTAAGCCTGCCCCACAGTTGCAAAAAAGGCTCCTGAAGGAGCCTTTTTTGATCGCTAATCTGCCATACCGTCCTGCCGAAATCGCCTGTCCAATTCAACGGCAAACCGCTGCTGTACCCCTGACCAAACAACAGAGGCACCGGATGGGTGCCTCTTTATCGTTTGCCGTCTGTCACGCCCGATTTATCTGAGTGCCTGAGCAGGCTCCTGGGCCGCCGCTTTCCAGGCGGGGTAGAGTGAGGCGACCACGGTCACCAGGAAGGCCAGCACCGTCACCGACGCCACGTCACTCCAGATCAGCTGCGAAGGCAGGAAATCAATAAAATAGACATCCCCGGAGAGCAGGGTCACCCCCAGGCTCTGCTCCAGGGCCCGCACCAGATCGGACAGCCGCCAGCCCAGGGCGCTGCCAAGGGCCGCCCCCAGCAGGCAACCGGTCAGGCCGGTCAGCGCCCCCTGCACCAGGAAAGCCCCCATCACCGCCCGGCGCTCCAGGCCCATGGTGCGCAGGATGGCGATCTCCGCCTGCTTATCCCGTACCGCCATCACCAGAGAGCAGATGATGTTGAAGCTGGCCACGGCCACCATCAGCACCAGCACCAGGTACATCAGACTGCGAATCAGCTGAATGTCGGAGTAGAGGTGTCCCTGGGTGCGGGTCCAGTCGTTCAGGTAGAGGTAGTGGGTCTGGCGATAACCCACGGCGCGAATCAGCTGAGGCGCCGCAAACAGATCGTCCAGTTTGAGTCGCAGGCCGCCAACCCCCTGGCCAAAGTCCCGTATCTGCGAGGCTCGGCTGAGGCTGGTAAAAGCCATGGTCCGGTCAATCTCGCCGCCCAGGTCGAACAGGCCGGTCAGGGTAAACACCACCCGCTTGGGGGGGCGCTGCCCCTGCGCCACAGGCCGGGGCACCAGCAGGGTCACCTTGTCTCCCAGGGACAGATTCAGTTCGGCCGCCAGGGCTTTGCCCAGCACCAGGGGCGATGCCTCACTGGAGAGTGAGTCCCACGCCTCGGCGGACATGTAACTCTGAGCATCGGAGACCTGAGCCTCCAGCTTGGGATCCACCCCTCGCACCGACACCCCTTTGAGCTTCTCCCCCTTTTGCAGCAGGCCATTGACCAGGGTAAAGGGGGCTGCCGCGGCCACGCCGGGTTCGCTCAGGGCATCATCCGCCATCGACTGCCAGTCGAGTATGGGGCTGTCCACCGCGATGAGCTCCGCCTGGGGCACCACCGCCAGCAACCGGTCTTTAAGCTCCCTTTCGAAGCCATTCATGGCAGAAAGCACCAGGATCAGCACAGTGACCCCCAGTGCCACCCCGATGATGGAGGAGAGGGAGATCACCGAGATAAAACGGTTACTGTGGCGGGTGCGCAGGAAGCGCCACCCCAGTTGCCAGATCAGGGCCAGGTTCTTCATTGGGCTTCCTGTAATCGGCCGCCATGCATCATCAGCTGACGATCCAGCCGGGAAGCCAGCTCCCGGTCGTGGGTCACCACCACGAAGGCGGTCCCCTCCTGGGCGGCCAGCTCCCGAATCAGCTCATACACCTCTTCAGCGGTGGTCTCATCCAGGTTACCCGTGGGCTCATCCGCCAACACCAGGGCGGGCTTGTTCACCAGGGCCCGGGCGATGGCCACGCGCTGGCGCTCCCCTCCGGAGAGCTCCGAGGGTTTGTGCTCCAGGCGGTGATTCAGGCCAACCCGGTTGAGCAGCTCCTCACCCCGGGCTCTGGCCTGGGCCTTGGACTGACCGGCGATCAGCAGGGGCATGATCACGTTCTCCAGGGCAGTGAACTCCGGCAGCAGGTGGTGGAACTGATAGACAAAGCCCAGCTCACGGTTACGCAGCTGAGTACGGGCACCATCGCTCAGGGCAAACAATTCCTGGCCCTTAAACCACACCTGGCCCTCACTGGGACTGTCCAGGGTGCCGATGATGTGCAGCAGGGTGCTTTTCCCCGAACCGGAGCTGCCAACCACCGCCAGCAGCTCGCCGGCATGCACCTCCAGGTTCAGGTCCGTCAGTACCCGGGTGGCCAGCTTACCCTCCCGATACTCTTTGCCCAGCTGCTCACAACGCAGCAACAGATCACTCATAACGTAACGCCTCAGCGGGTTGAATCAGGGAAGCCCGCCAGGCGGGGTAGAGAGTGGCCAGGTAGCTGATCAGCATGGCTCCGGCCAGGATCAGGCCAATCTGGCCATAGTTTAGGATCACCGGCAAAGGCTGCCCGGGAGGCAGGAGCCAGATCCCCAGGGCGGCCATCACCCCTTGCAGGTTGAACGCCAGCGCCAGGCCGGCCAGGGCACCGATCATCACCCCCAGCAGGGTGCTGGTCATCCCCTGGACGGAGAACACCCCCATCACCGAGGCACGGCTCAGTCCCATGGTTTTGAGGATGGCGATATCGGAGGTTTTGTCGGTGACCATCATCACCAGGGCGGAGACCACGTTGAAGGCGGCGATGGCGATGATCAACGCCAGCAACATGGCCATCATGTTCTTCTCCATCTTGACCGCACTGAACAGCTGGCCGTAATCGTTGCGCCAATCCTGCACCCGAAACTCCTCCCCGAGCTGAGTCTGCAGCTGGGCGGCCAGAGACGGCGCCTTGAAGGCATCATCCAGATAGAGGCGCATGGACGCCACCCTGTCCTTGCCCAGGCGGGTGAGGCGGGCGGCATCATTGATGTGCACATAGGCCAGGTTGCCATCGACTTCGGCGCCGAGCTCGAAGACTCCAGCCAGGGTAAACACCCGCTGGCTGGGCAGGCGCCCCATGGGACCATAGACGGCGCCGGTGGCGGAGATCACCCTGACCTTGTCACCGGGCATCAGGTTGAGGCGACTGGCCAGGCGCGCCCCCATCAGAATCTGATACTGCCCGGACTGAAGATCCTGCCAGCGGCCGCTGAGCAGGTGATCGGAGACCGTTGAGAAGCCGGCCTCCTGGTCCGGATCCACCCCGAGAATCTGGGCGCCGCTGAGAGCGCCTTCACCCTGCAGCATCGCTTCGGTGCTCACAAGCGGAGTCACCCCAACCACCCCGGGCTGAGCGGCCAGAGTTTGTTGCAACTCGTCGGGACTCGCAAGATAGCGGGATTCAGACACCAGCACCTGGGGCACGGCACCGAGCAGACGGGTCTTCAACCGCCCCTCCAGGCCATTCATCACCGAGCTGACCACGATCAGCGCAGCCACTCCCAGGGCGATACCGGCCACGGAGAAAAAGGTAATAAAGGAAACGAACTGGGTGTCCTTGCGGGCACGCCAGTAACGCAACCCGATAAGCAGGGAGACAGAAGGCGACATCTAACCATTTGCCAAATAGATAAGTTATCGGATAATAAAGTTATTCGCCCCCAATAGACAAGTTCAGGCCATGTCCGAAACGCAACAAAGCTTTTTCAGCGTCACCTGCGAGTTCACCCTGTTCGCCGACCCTCTGCCTGCGGACAAGCGCCTGGTGGACGCCGATACCCTGCTGACCATGATGCCACGCGCCTTCAAGCTGATGGCCCAGGTCAACGAGGTGGAACAGCGCTGTCAGCCCCTGATGGCCAGCCTGGCCCAGCATGCCGCCGAGCTGGCGGAGTACCTGAGCCTGCAAAACCTCAAGCTGGATATGGTGCTGCAGCTTCAACTGGAGAGGAGCACCGAGGCCCAGTACCGCTGCCAGGGCGTCCGCTTTGGGGGCAGCGGTGCCCAGGTACGCAGTGACCAGCCTCTGGAGCCCGGCACCATCCTGGAGATCAAGATGCTGGTCCCCGAAGAGAATGTCGCCGTGTTTGCCGTCGCCGAGCTGACCCAGTGTCAGCCCCAGGAGGACGGCTACCTGTGGGATCTGGACTTCACCAGCATCATCGAAGCGGATCAGGAACGCCTGGTCCACGCCAGCCTGCAGGTGGAGCAGAGACTGCTTCGTGCCCGGGCCCAGGCCCGACGCGAACAGCAAACGCCCTGACAAGCCGGGGTGGAAGCGTCCGCCCCCCTTGCCTACAATAGCCGCACCTAACTTCAGTAAGCCCGAATCATGAGTAGTTTTTCCCCCCTGGCGCCGGCCCCCGCTGGCGCCGGATGCAAGCGCCGTCTCACCGGCCTCACCGGCAGTGCTCTCAGCCTGACCATCAGCCGCCTGGCCCGACAGCATCAGGGGGTCAGCCTACTGATCACCCAGGACACTCCCTCCGCCATGCACCTGGAGCAGGAGCTCTCCTACCTCTGCCCAGAGATGACGGTCACCCTGTTCCCGGATCGGGAGGTGTTGCCCTACGACAGCTTCTCTCCCCATCAGGATATTGTCTCCCAGCGCCTGGAAGCCCTCTATCGCCTGCCCCAGACCCAAAGTGGCCTGGTGATCGTTCCGGTCAACACCGCCCTGGTCAGGCTGCCGCCGGTGGATTATGTGGGCAGCAGCGTACTGCTGTTGGAGCCCGGTCAGCGCATCGATATCGAGGCCCTGCGCCATAACCTGACCCAGGCGGGCTACCACCATGTGGAGCAGGTGTATGAACATGGCGAATTTGCGGTGCGCGGTTCCATCATCGATCTCTTCCCCATGGGCAGTGAACAGCCCCTGCGCCTGGACCTGTTCGATGACGAGCTGGAGTCCATTCGCACCTTCGACGTGGACAGCCAGCGCACCCAGGGCAGCCTGGAGCGGGTCCGCCTGCTGCCTGCGCGGGAATTTCCCACCAATGACAAGGCGATCGAAGGGTTCCGCAGCCGCTGGGGCCAGCACTTCAGCCGCATCAGCAACGAAGCGGAGTCCGTCTATCAGCAGATCAGTCGCGGCCTGATGCCCGCCGGGGTGGAGAACTACCTGCCGCTGTTTTTCGAGTCCACCGCCACCCTGTTCGACTATCTGCCCGACCAGGTGCAGTTGATGACCGCCGGGGACATCCAGGGGGCCTGCGACAAATTTCTCTCTGACGCCACCCAGCGCTTCGACAACTACGGCGTGGATCCACTGCGGCCGCTGCTGCCCCCAAAGACCCTGTTCCTGAACACCGAAGAGCTGTTTTCCCGCCTCAAGCCACACGGGCGCATTCAGCTCTCCCGTGAGGTCAGCGAGATCGCCAAAGAGCCCAAAGCCAAGGTGTCGGCCATCGGCGATGTGGCGGTGAACCATCAGCTCAAGGTACCCACCCAGGCCCTGGCCGAGCGGCTGGAAGGGGTAAAGCGCACCCTGTTCAGCGTCGAGTCCGAGGGACGCCGTGAAGCCCTGCTGGAGCTGCTGCGTCCCATGCAGCTGACCCTGAGCCAGTTCAACCACCTGGACCAGTTCCTCGAGAACGACGCCGCCATGGGCATCATCGTCAGCCCTCTGGAACAGAGCGTCATGCTGGATCAGGAGGGGCTGGCCCTCATCTGCGAAGAGGAGCTGCTGGGGGGCCGGGTGCGTCAGCGCCGCCGTCAGCGCAAAACCGTCAGCTCCGACACCCTGATCCGCAACCTGGCTGAGCTCAAGGTGGGCCAGCCCGTGGTGCACCTCAAGCACGGCGTTGGCAGCTACCAGGGACTGCAGACTCTGGATGCCGGCGGCATGAGCACCGAGTTCCTGGTCCTGGAATACAAAGACCAGGCCAAACTCTACGTGCCGGTGAATGCCCTGCACCTCATCAGCCGCTACAGTGCCGGTGAGGAGTCGGAGGTCCAGCTTAACCGCCTGGGCAGCGAAGCCTGGGACAAGGCCAGGCGCAAGGCCGCCGAGAAGGTGCGGGACGTGGCCGCCGAACTGCTGGACATCTATGCCCGCCGGGAGAGCAAGCCGGGCTTCGCCTTCGAACTGGATGAGCCTGAGTATCAGCGATTCTCCGCCGGCTTCCCCTTCGAGGAGACCGTGGACCAGCACAACGCCATCGACGCCGTGGTGCGGGACATGCGCACCAGCAACGCCATGGACCGCCTGGTGTGCGGCGACGTGGGTTTCGGCAAGACCGAAGTGGCCATGCGCGCCGCCTTTGTGGCGGTGGCCGGAGGCAAGCAGGTGGCGGTGCTGGTGCCCACCACCCTGTTGGCCCAGCAGCACTATGAAAACTTCCGCGACCGCTTTGCCGACTGGCCGGTGCGCATCGAGGTGATGTCCCGCTTCAAGACCGCCGGCGAGCAGAAACAGGTCCTCAGCCAGTTGGCCGAAGGCAAGGTGGACATCGTCATCGGCACCCACAAGCTGCTGCAGTCGGACATCAAGTTCACCGATCTGGGCCTGCTCATCGTCGATGAGGAGCACAGGTTCGGTGTCCGCCAGAAGGAGCAGATCAAGGCACTGCGTGCCGAGGTGGATATCCTCACCCTGACCGCCACTCCCATCCCCCGGACCCTGAATATGGCCATGTCCGGCATGCGGGATCTGTCCATCATCGCCACCCCACCGGCGCGGCGACTGTCGGTGAAAACCTTCGTCCGCCCCAAGGAGGGCAACCTGATCCGCGAAGCGCTGATGCGGGAGATCCTCCGCGGCGGCCAGGTCTACTTCCTGCACAACAGCGTGGAAACCATAGAGCAATGCGCCAAGGAGCTGGCGGAACTGGTGCCCGAGGCCCGCTTCGCCATCGCCCATGGCCAGATGCGCGAACGGGAGCTGGAGCGGGTGATGAGCGACTTCCATCATCAACGCTTCAACGTGCTGGTGTGCACCACCATCATCGAAACCGGCATCGACATCCCCAGCGCCAACACCATCATCATCGAGCGGGCTGATCGCTTCGGCCTGGCCCAGTTGCATCAGCTGCGGGGACGGGTGGGGCGCTCCCATCACCAGGCCTACGCATACCTGCTGACCCAGGGCAAGCGACTCACCAAGGACGCCAAGAAGCGCCTGGAAGCCATCGAACAGTTGGAAGACCTGGGGGCGGGCTTTATGCTGGCCACCCAGGATCTGGAGATCCGCGGTGCCGGCGAACTGCTGGGGGATGAGCAGAGCGGCCACATCGCCAAGGTGGGATTCAGCCTGTACATGGACATGCTGGAGCAGACGGTGGCGGCCCTTAAGGCGGGCAAGGAACCCAGCCTGGACCAGATTCTGGCTGAGCAGACCGAGCTGGAACTGAAGATTCCCGCCCTGCTGCCGGAGGAGTACATCCCCCACGTCAACACCAGACTGGCGATCTACAAGCGCATCGCCTCCTGCAACAGCATGGACGAGCTCACCGAAGCCCGGGTGGAACTGGTGGACCGTTTCGGTAAACTGCCGGACGCCACCGAGAATCTGCTGACCCTGACACGCCTGAAGCTGCGGGCCATGGCCTCCGGCATCCGCCGCATCGATGCCCACGCCAAGGGGGGCAGCATCGAGTTTGGTCCGGACACCAGTGTGACTCCGGAAATCCTCATAGGTCTGTTACAATCCCAACCTGGCCTCCTGCGGATGGATGGCCCCAATAAATTGCGCTTCCAGGGCGAGTTGCAGGAAACCCCTGCCCGCCTGGAGGCGGTGGAGCAGCTGTTAAGCCAACTGGGGATCTGATGAGCAAACCACTGTACCACGCCCTGTTTGGGCTCACCGCCCTGCTGGGCAGCGGAATGACCGCCGCCGAAGAGGCCACCTGGTTTGAGGTGGAGCTGGTGGTGTTTGAGCGTCCCCAGACCACCAGTGAGCGCTTCCCGGAAGAGCTGGCTCCGATGAAAAACTCTGCCCAGCGTGACCTTCTCGGCCCGGCGGTGATGCCAGACACCAGCTCGCTGGAGCTGGCGCTGAGTGACTGCCAGAGTTTTGGCTGGCAGCCGGACAAGCCTGAGTGCCAACCCCAAACCGACGAACCTGAACAGCCCGGCGAGCTGCCAACCCGGGTTACGGCAATGAACATGGGGGATCCCCGCCTGGGCGAACCCTACCTGCTGCCGGAGACCGAGATTGAGTTCGATGAGGCTCTGGCCACGCTGAAAAGAGGTGGCGCCAAACTGCTGCTGCACACTGGCTGGCAGCAGCCGGTCTACAGCCGCGGCAACAGCCAGGCCTACCGCCTCTACAGCGGTCATAACTTCGCCGACCGTTACCAGGCTGATGGCCGTCTGATTCCCGAGGAAAGCCCCGCCGACACCAGTGCCTTTGATCTCTCCTGGCTGCTGCCGCAGGTGGAAGAGAGCGAGCCCATGTGGCAGCTCGATGGCTGGATTCGCATCTACCTCAACCAGTTCCTCCACATCGATACCCAGCTGCAGTTGCGTGAAGAGGGGGAGCGGCCGGTGCCCACACTGGAGACAGGAGAAGATGAGTCGTTGGCAGATGCTGCGCCGATGATCGCCCTCCCCCAGGAGAACTCAGAGGCTGAAGCCGTTGAAGTGGTGCTGGAGACCGAGCCCTTCCTCAACCGGATCAGGCTGGAGCAGAGCCGACGGGTGCGCAGCCGGGAGATCCACTATTTCGATCACCCCAGACTGGGGATGGTGGTACAGATCCGCAGGATGACCCAGCCCAGCAAGATGCCCCCGCTGGAGGAAGCGCCTGCAGAGACTGCGCCTGTGACCGAGCCCGCCAACCTGGCCCCCGCAAGCTCGCAGAGTTCGGAGCTTACTCAGTAACCTCAAAATCCAGGTAGAGATCGCTGCCGTCGTAATCGGACACCAGCACATCGGATACCTGGGCACTGGGTGGGCCCTGATGGGCCCAATCCAACATGGCATCCACGGCCCGGTCTGCCCCCTGGGCCAGCATCTCTACGCTGCCGTCATCCAGGTTGCGCACATAACCGGTCACCCCGAGTCGGAGTGCCGTCTCCTGAGCGGAAGCCCGGAACCACACTCCCTGGACCTTGCCTGTCACCCTCACCAACAGCCGTTTCATCGAAGCACCCACAGTCGCACAGTCAATTTCAATAATAGCAGCAAACAAAAAGGCGACCCCGGGGCCGCCTTGTTGTTCAGAGAGTCACGCGCAGTCGCGCTCCTCTGTTTTAAATTGGGACAGAGCCCTGAGTTGTTTGGAGATATCTTTGAACTTGTGAGTCTGGGTCTCATCCCAGATCACCGGATAGTAGCCCCCCAGCTCCGACTCGATGCGCTTGGTGTCCAGCACCTCATCGTTGCGGGCCAGGACGCACAGACAGTGGCCACGGTTTCGCTCGCGAAACGCCTTGACACATTTCTCCTTGATGTCCCGATACTCCTCCGGTCGGTCAATCAGCCCCACCATATTCTCTTCCGGCCAGAGATTGGGGTTGAACACCACGGAACGCATGCCGCAGAGGAAGCCTACCCGTTCGGCCCAGAAGCCGCCCAGGCCGACGCCGACGATCAACGGATTGGCGTCATCGCTGAACTTCTTGTGCTTCTCCACCTCTTTCAGCAAATGCTGCATATCATGCCGGGGATGCAGGGTGGAGTAATTGATAAAACGTACATCTTCATCCGCAAACTGCAGCTGAAGCACCTTCTCGTGATTTCCGGGACTGGTGGCATCAAAGCCGTGCAGGTAGATAATCATAGCGAAACCATTCCATTAGCTTGGGACCACTATAGCCACAGGGCCGGACCATTCAAAGGGCAAACCCTGATCTGGATCACTGTTGGTCGAATTTTGCCAGGTGAGCCCAATTCGACCCCACCCTGGAAATGCATCTCTAACCAGTATGGGCCCAATCCAGTGTGAATCCCATTCCAGGGCAGTTTTTCTCCAGAGCACTCCCCCTGAGGCTGTGCGGCCCCCGACACAGACATCGGCAAGACAGGGTCGCGGCAAGATATTATGCTGTATGAGTCAGGCTGGATTTTGCTTTCCCTCCGCCTGGGTTACCATCAGCCATCCGCCTGCGGGCAACGACACAACAGGGATACCGTTTATGATCAGCGTGTTCGATATGTTCAGTATCGGCATCGGCCCCTCAAGCTCCCACACCGTGGGCCCGATGAGGGCAGCCAATCGCTTTATCGATGAGCTCAAAGAGCATCAGCAGTTTGAGCAGGCCGACGAAATTCAGTGCGAGCTGTTTGGCTCTCTGGGCCAGACCGGCAAGGGCCACGGCACCGGCAAAGCCGTGGTGCTGGGATTGCTGGGCGATGAGCCGGAAGCCGTCGACACAGACAGCGTCCAGGGTAAGCTGGACCAGGTTGAATCCGAGGAAGCCCTGGTTCTGGCCGGCCAGCGCAAGGTCAGCTTCACCCGGGCCAATGGCCTCACCTACCACAGGCGCAAAACCCTGCCTCAACACGCCAACGCCATGACCCTGCGCGCCCTGGTGCGTGGCCTGGTGGTCTATGAGCAGACCTACTTCTCCGTCGGAGGCGGCTTTGTTCTGGACAAGAGTGAGATCGCCCAGCCCATCGCCATCAGCCAGGGTCCGATCCTGCCCTACCCCTTCGAGAGTGCCGCCCAGTTGCTGGAGCTGTGTAATGAGCAGGGCCTGTCCATCGCCTCGCTGATGATGGCCAACGAAAAGGTGGTGGCCGAAGAGTCTGCCATCCGAGCCCAGCTCTGGACCATCTGGCTCACCATGAAGCAGTGTGTGGAACGTGGCTGTCGTGACGAAGGGATCCTCCCCGGCGGTCTGAAGCTGCGCCGCCGCGCCCCTACCCTCTACCGCAGACTCACCGTAGAGGGTTGCAACAGCAGCGATCCTCTCAACGCCATGGACTGGGTGGATCTCTTTGCCCTGGCGGTGAACGAGGAGAACGCCGCCGGAGGCCGGGTGGTCACCGCCCCCACCAACGGCGCCGCCGGCATACTGCCTGCGGTACTCTGCTACTACGACAAATTTGTTCAGCCGGTGGATGAAGAGACCGCCTGTCGCTACCTGCTGAGCGCCGCCGCCATCGGCATCCTCTACAAGAAGAACGCCTCCATCTCCGGCGCCGAAGTAGGCTGCCAGGGTGAGGTGGGCGTCGCCTGCTCCATGGCCGCCGGCGCCCTGACCGAGATCATGGGGGGCACCCCCGCCATGGTGGAGTGTGCCGCCGAGATCGGCATGGAACACAACCTGGGCCTGACCTGCGACCCTGTGGGCGGCCTGGTGCAGGTTCCCTGCATCGAGCGCAACGCCATGGGCGCGGTCAAGGCGATCAACGCCTCCCGCCTGGCCCTGCGCGGCGATGGTCAGCACAAGGTCTCTCTGGACAAGGTGATCAAGACCATGTGGGAAACCGGCCAGGATATGCGCACCAAGTACAAGGAGACCGCCCGAGGCGGTCTGGCGGTGAACATCGTCGAGTGCTGATGGTTTCGTAAAAAGTTGAAGATCCCCGCCCCGGCGGGGATTTTTTTGGCCCGGAGTCAGCGGTGAGAGCGACAAAATCAACCACAAAGAACCCCACTCTATTCAGAACGACAACTGCCTGCTGGCCGACCACCCCAGGTAATGCTGACAAAAAAGACCGCCAGATGGCGGTCTTTCTCTTTAGGGCTAAGGTAACGGCTTAATCGATATCCAGATACTTGTGGGTCTGCACCGACAGTCGCCAGTTGCGCTTGATGCAGGTTTCGATGGCCAGCTCGGTCGCCCGCTTCTTGGTGGAGATGGGCTGCAGACAGATTTGCGGCTCTCTTGGCAGAGCCTGGCCCGCCAGAAGCTGATCCAGCTCCTCGATGTGCCGCTCTGTGGCGATGGGGTGCTTGATCTCGTCCGCCCTTGCCAGCGCCTGCTTCAGTACGGGCAAGCCGCCCTTCATCCCCACCTTGGGCGATACCGTCACCCAGGTCTGCTCATCACAGCGCACCTCGGCACAGCCGGAGGTCTCAATCTGACACTGCCAGCCAGCGACGTGCATCAACCGGGTCAGTTGGGTCAGATCGTACAGACAGGGTTCGCCACCGGTGATCACCAGGTGACGGGCGCTGTAGCGGCCATCGGAGAGCAAAGCCACCAGCTGGGCTTCATCATAATGGGCCCAGATCGGCTTATCACCACTGACACCGATGATCTGCTCAGGGGAGACGTGATGTTCAGGCTCCACCTCCCAGGTATGGCGGGTGTCACACCAGGGACACCCCACCGGGCACCCCTGAAGACGAAGGAACACCGCCGGCATGCCGGTAAACTGCCCCTCTCCCTGAATGGTTTCGAAGATTTCGTTGACGGGAAGCTGACTCACTGACCCGCCTCCTGCACCATCTCACTGCTGGGCCAGGCGTTGATCACGGCTTTGACCAGGGTCGCCAGGGGGATGGCAAAGAACACTCCCCAGAAGCCCCACAGGCCGCCGAAGATCAGCACGGCGATGATGATCGCCACCGGATGCAGGTTCACCGCTTCGGAGAACAGAATCGGCACCAGCACGTTGCCGTCCAGCATCTGAATGATGCCGTAGGCCAGCATCAGATAACCGAACTGTGGGGTCACCCCCCACTGGAACAGGCCCACCAGAGCCACAGGAATGGTCACCACGGTCGCGCCGATGTAGGGGATCAGCACCGACAGACCCACCGCCAGCCCCAACAGGGCGGCATAGCGCAGGTCCATAAACAGGAAGGTGAGATAGCTGGCCACACCGATGATCATGATCTCAATGGCCTTGCCGCGAATGTAGTTGACGATCTGACCGTTCATCTCGGCCCACACCTGCTTGGCCAGTTCACGGTTGCTGGGCACAAAGCGGCTGAGGCTGCGCAGCAGTTGGCGCTTGTCCTTGAGGAAGAAGAACACCAGCAGCGGCACCAGAATGGCGTATACCGCCAGGGCCACCAGGTCCACCAGGGAGCCCAGGGAGATCTGCAGCACCTGCTGACCCCAGGCCAGAATTTGATTGTTGAGGTTCTGCATCAGCTCCTGGACCTGCTTCTCACTGATCACCTCGGGATACTGTTGGGGCAGAGTCAGGACCATCCCCTGAGCCTGACCAATCATATCGGGCAGTTCACGCGCCAGGCTGATCCCCTGGTTCCAGATCTGAGGCAGGGCGATGAGACAGAACATCATCATCACCCCGACGAACACCAGCAGCACCAGCGACACCGCCAGGGAGCGTGGCAGGCCCCGATTGGCCATCTGCGCCACCGGCCATTCCAGCATGTAGGCCAGCACCACAGCCACCAGCAGTGGGGTGATCAGCTTGCCGTAGAAGTAGATGATGGCGAAGCCCACCATCAGGATCAGTGCCAGGGTGACCGCCTGAGGGTCGGAGAACTTCTCCTGGTACCAGTTGCGGAGTAGATTCCACATACTTTTCTAAAACCTTTTCTGTCTTTTAATGTTGCGGGCGCAGATAGACTGCCGTCCCCTGTGGCCGCGTTTCGGACTCCACCGAAAAACCGCAGCGCCGGGCATAGGGGATCAGGTCCCGCAAGGTTGCCGGGTCGCCGATAAGCAGCTCCAGCGTTTCGCCCCGACCGAGATCCTTCATCGCCAACTTGGCCTGTACGAAGGCCATTGGGCAGCGATAACTCGAAAGATCAACAAATTGCATCCTGACTTCCTTGCCGGCTAAATAGGCCTGTCCACCGGAAACTCATCCCGGATAGGAAACTGCCCCGAATCGGGCGTCATTATCCCCCTAGCTCAGGCAAACCACAAACCCGCGATGCAAGATTATGTAAAGTCGCTGGAACCCAACAGGCCTCTGAGCAGACTAACAGAAACACACTGCGGTTTACTGAATGGCTTTTGCACCCACAGGCCTGATTGAAATCCAACCGGCAAAGGTCGGCGGACTCTATTGAGCCTCCCGACCAAACGGGAGCCAAAGGCGTAAATAACCTAAGTTAAAACATAGCATTACTTCCTTAACCTCGGGTAAATGCCTGCGCAACACTGTGGTCATTCACAGGCGGATGCAGGTACACTGGCCGGAACACCATCAGAAACGGACATCAAGGACACACGTGATAAGACGTTTTTCACTCACTCTGGGCGCCGCGCTGCTGAGCGCGACACTGGGGCTCACGGCGGCCCAGGCACATTCTGAACTGCCTGAGCTGGGCACCGTAGCCTCCAGCACACTCTCCATCGACAAGGAGAGTCAGATAGGGGACTTCTACATGCGGATGCTGCGTGGTCAGCTTCCCATCATTCACGATCCAGTGATGAACGAGTACCTCAACGATCTGGGCAACCGGCTGGTGGCCAGGGCGGACAACGTCAAGACTCCCTTCACCTTCTTTCTGATCAACAACAACGAAATTAACGCCTTCGCTTTCTTCGGCGGCCATGTGGGTGTTCATACCGCCATCCTCAACGAAGCGGACAACGAGAGTGAACTGGCATCGGTACTGGGCCACGAAATCGCCCACGTGACCCAGCGGCACCTGGCCCGGGCCATCGAAGCGCAGAAGAAGACCGCCCCAGCCACAGTGGCCGGGGTTATCGGCTCCATCATCCTGGCCATGGCCTCCCCTGAAGCGGGCATTGCCGCCCTGCAATCGACTCTGGCCATTAGCCAGCAGGCGCAAATCAACTACACCCGAAGCAATGAAAAAGAAGCGGATCGCATCGGCATCAAAACCCTGGCAGCCGCCGGGTTTGACCCCAACGCCGTCCCCAGCTTCTTCGGCAAGATGGCGGCCAAATACCGCTTCGCCAGCAAGCCCCCCCAGATGCTGCTGACCCACCCCCTGCCGGAAAGCCGGGTGGCCGACGCCAGGGCCCGGGCGGCCCTCTATCCCTATCGTCCGGTGCCGGAAAACCTGCTGTTCCATCTGGCCAAGGCCAGGGTTCAGGTTCGCTACTCCAAGCTGGACAAGGACCACGCCCTGTTCCTGTTTGATAAACAGGCCAAGATGGGCGACCCGGTGGTCATCGATGCCGCCCATTACGGAAAGGCGCTGACCTTGCTGGACATGGAGCGCTTCGATGAGGCAGAGAAGGAGCTCAATGCCCTGCTGGCGAAGAACCCCCAGAACCTGTTCTATCTGGATACCGCCGCCGACATCCTGCTGATGCAAAAGCGTCCCAAGGAAGCGATCGCCCTGCTGCGCCAGGCGCAGAAGCTCAGGCCTGATAACAGTGTCATTGAGATCAACCTGGCCAATGTGCTGCTGCAAACCGGTCAACTCAAGGAGGCCCGCACCCTGCTTGAGCAACAAATACTGCTCAACAAGGACAGTGTAGTGGCCTATGACCTGTTGTCCCAGGTGTACCGCAAGATGGGCCTGACGGCCGAGCGCCACATGGTTCAGGCGGAACTGTTGGCCCTGTCAGCCGGCTACGGCCAGGCGATTGAGCAGCTTCAGTATGCCTACCGCCAGACAAAAGACAACCCGCTGCAAAAGGCGCGTATCGACGCCAGAATCAAAGAGCTGCGTAAGTCGGAGCAGGAGATGAAATCCCTTTGATCTGATGACGGCCCGACGTAGAATGACCCAATAATGAGATCATGATCACAGGAAGTTCATTACCATGACCCAAACTATCCGCATCTGGCACAACCCCCGCTGTTCCAAGAGCCGCCAAACCCTGGCTTTATTGGAGGAGCAGGGGGTCACCCCAGAGGTATATGAATACCTGAAGCAGGCGCCTTCCGAAGCGGAGCTTCGCCAGGTCCTCGACATGCTGGGCCTGGCCCCCCGCCAGCTGATGCGCACCAAGGAAGCTGAATACAAGGAGCAGAACCTGGCCGATGCTGGCGATGACGCCCTGGTCGCCGCCATGCTCAGCACCCCCAAGCTGATTGAGCGCCCCATTGTGGTCCACGGCGATCGTGCCGCCATAGGCCGTCCCCCGGAACAGGTGCTGGAGATCCTCAAATAAGATGGTGAACAGCAGCGAAAACCTGGGCCGCTTCGCCCTGGGTAGCTACCTCAGTTGCTTGATCTACATTCCCCTCTGGCAGCTGTGGCTGGTCCCCGGGAGCGGCTACTCCCTGGGCTTCAGCCTGATTATGCTGGTGCCCCTGTTTCTGCCCCTTGCCGGGATGCTCAAAGGCAAACCCTACACCCATGCCTGGTCAGGCTTCATCGCCTGTCTCTATCTGGTGGCCAGCCTGACTCAGTTGTGGGTAGCCAGAGAGGCATTCTGGTGGCCAACCCTGGCCACCATACTGCTGTTGAGCTGGCTGCTGGCCAGCAGTTTTTACGCCCGCAGCCGCGGCAGAGAACTGGGGCTGGGACTGAAGAAAAAGAAGCAATAACCGAGTAGGGTCACCGAGGCCATTGGCGCCGAGGTGAACCCTTAACCCCTATGGGAGAGAGCCTATGAAGAAGCACTGGATTGCCCTGTCCGCCTTATGCCTGCTCACCGCCTGTGGCGGAGGAGGCGGGGGCGCCTCTCCTGATCCCACGCCACTTCCCCCCTCGTCACAGCTGCAACTGAACCTGAGTCCGGCAGCAGACGGCAGTGTTGCCCTGGTGGCCACCGTCGATGGCGTACCCAGCCGGGACCTCAGCTTCCAGTGGAGCCAGCTCTCTGGCCCGGCGGTCAACATCGCCAACCCCCGTTCGCCCATGGCGGCCTTCGACGCCCCACAGGCTACGCTCTACGAGTTTCAGCTGACCATAACCGACACCCAGGGCAACGTACTCCTTGCCCCCGTGGACATCAGCACCACAGAACCGGTAGCGGCGACGCGCATCCGAGGTGACCAAGTGGCACCGTCTGGCGGGCGCGTCTCCATGCGCCTCGGTCGCAGCGGCGATCGCAGCCAGCCACTGCAGAACATCAGCTGGCAGCAACGCTCTGGCCCTGGCATCCGTGACATGGACAACAGCGACCCTGAACTGCTGACCTTTACCGCCCCTGTGGTCAACCAGGATACCCTGATTACTGTCAGCGCCAGCGCCAGTGACAATGGCCAGAGTGTCAGCGACAACGCCTACGTGCTGGTCACCGCCGAACCCACTCCCGTCTCAGGCGCCCTGTTTGACTCTCCCCTGACCAGGGTGATGGCCTGGGATTCGGACTCTCCCTGGGCCGATGCTCTGGGACGCTGCGTCTACTCCACCCAGCTGGCCTCCTCCTCTCCCTGCAGCATAGACACCCTGCCGCTGCTAGGTCAGAGCCACCCCAACCCCACGGTGGATCAGGTGATGGAGCGGGTGGTGGTCTCTCACCCCTGGATGGGCGAGGCCTTCAAGAGCTTCCTGGAGCAACGCGATACCCATGGCGACTTCCGTCGCTTGCTGGGTGCGGTCACCGCAGTGGTCATCAGCTCCGATGTACGCCCCTCCTTCTACTGGGTCGCCACCGGCGCCATCTATCTGGACCCGTCGGATCTGTGGCAATCTCCCTGGCAGATGGCCACCATCAATGAAGATCCGGATTTTCGCAGCGGCTTCGGCAGCGAACTCAACTTCCTCACCCCCTGGCGCTATGTGAAAGGCAACAGCTATGCCAGCGTCTACTACCCGCCCTATCTGGAAGTGAGCCGCAGCCTGGGTGCCCTGGAACCTGATCTGGCCAGCCTGCTCTATCACGAGCTGGCCCACGCCAACGACTTCTTCCCCAGCAGTACCTGGGACAGCATCAGTGCCTCCACCCTGTTGCAGGCCTTCTATCAGCGCAGCGAACAAAATGCCCTGATCTCCGACCACCTCATCCGGGACCTGCCACTGCAGAGCAGCGAGATGAAGGCACTGGCCGACGTGCAATTCAGAGGCAGCACGGCCACCACTGTGCAAAAGAGCTATCAGCCCGATGACATCACCGCCTTCTTCTCCGGAGACCGCGCCAACGATGACTACAGCTACTCCACCTCCAGAGAGGATCTGGCCATGCTGTTTGAAGAAGCGATGATGATGCACAGGTATGAGATCCGCCGGGATGTGGCGGTCACCGATCTGCCGGAGCAGGTTACCGCCTCCAGCATCACCGTCGACTGGGGCCAGCGGGGTCGCATCGGCGAAACCTCGATTCTGCCCAGACTGGATCTGGTGCTCACCGAGTTGATGCCTTCGTTAAATGCCAATGCGGTGATCTCCGGGCTGCCCAGTCCCACCCCGATGCGCAGCGGCGAAAGCTGGGCCCAGAACCTAACCCTGGAGAGCGCCACCGCAGCTCCCCGGGTTCAGGCCATGCCCTCTCTGCTCTCTCCCAAGGAGGGGCACCACCGCCACCCAGGCAGGGCACCGGACTGGAAAGTGGCGCATTAGAGCGCCAACCCGATGACATAAACATCACCGGCGAGAGCCCCTGTTCACGGACAAGACAGTTCAGCGGTGTGTTTCGGGTACTCAATCGAGAAAAGGCCGCAGATGCGGCCTTTTCTTATGTTGCTGACTCGGTCGACTCCCTAGAGATGCAGAGTCTCCTTGACGAAGGGGATGGTCAGTCGGCGCTGAGCCTGCATGGAGGCTTTGTCCAGCCTGTCCAGCACATCAAACAGGGTGCGCAGATCCCGGGCCAGCCTGGTGAGCATAAAGCGACCCACATCCTCGGGCAACTCCAGCCCCCTCGCCTTGGCCCGGCGCTGCAAAGCCGTCAGCTTCTCCTCATCGGTCAGCGACTGCACCTGGTAGTGCACCCCCCAGTTCAGCCGGGAAACCAGATCCGGCAGCAGGAAGCCAGCCTGTCCGGCGGGGCAGCTGGCAGAGACAATCAGCTTGCAGTCACCGCGCTCATTGATCCTGTTATAGAGATCAAACACCGCTTCCTCCCAGAAGGGGTTTCGAGCCAGCTGGTCAATATCATCCAGGCAAATGAGGGAGAGGTCTTCCAGACCTTCGAGCACAGCAGGAGACATACTGGCGTGGATGCCCAGGGGGAGATAGAACGCCTGGCGCTCCAGCTCTCTGGCGTGGGCACAGGCGGCATGCAGCAGATGGGTACGGCCGGATTTGGCCTGTCCCCAAAGGTAGGTAACGGTCTCCCCTTTGCCCTCGGCCACCTGACGAATCGCCTCCAGTAACTGCTGGTTGGCCGCCGGGTAGTAACTGCCGAAGGTCTCATCGTCCGGCAGATGTACAGGCAGGGAGAGCTGAATGGGTGAATTCGATTGCACTAGGGATTTACAGCTCCAGTCCGCAAGATGGCGTCATTGTAGCACGGGCTCACGCCCGTCCCAATTTCACTGGTTGCCGATCCAACGATATCGGGTCTGAGTGACCATTTCATCGTCAGAGACCAGAGTTTCCACCCTGGGCTCCAGCTCCAGAATCTGCGCCAGGGCGTCGGCTGACCCCACCAGTTCCACGGCAAAGCTCACCTGACGATCCTGCAAGCTGGTCACCTGGAGACTGGAGATGGCACTGAGGCCACGAAGATAGCGCTCGACGGCAACCAACTCGGACATGCTGCCCTGAATCTCGAACACCAGCTGCTTCTGGGCCTCCTCTTCGCTGGCCACTGTGGCGTAGCGACGAGCGTAGTATCCGGCTAACTCCTGCTGGAGCGCCATCAAACCCTGCTCCAGTCCCTCGGCCTGACCGCTCTTTTGCATCACGCTGCGACGCACACTGCCAAAACCATAACGGTCTTCCTGGCTGGCCTGCTGATAGGGGTAGAGGGCCAGGGTGTAATACCAGGCGTCTGCGCCGGGCCAGATCCGGGCCAGCATAAAGAAGTCCGCCTGGTAACGCTCACTGGCCTCAGCCACCGGATCCACAAAAAAGCCCCAGACGTCATTGAGGCCAACCCGGATGGCGTCCTCAAGATCCATCAACGGCAGCGACAGGGGCAGACCGCGTAACTCTGACTGCTCTCGCCAGGCCTCCAGCATCTCGGCATCCAGCTGTTCAGACATCAACTGCCGCTCTCCCTGCTCATCCTCCAGGGCAACCCACCCCAGGGTCAGAGGCCTCTGCTTACCCCACACCGGCAGTTGTCGCTGCTGCATCTCTTCCACAAGCAGCGAGCCATCGAACTGGATGGTCAGGGTCAGGGGATCGCCGCCATAGCCAAAGCTAGAAACAAAACGGGTGGGATTGCCCAGCATCCCCTTCATGCGAGGGTCCTCGGCAATGGCCGCATCGCCGGTCAACCGGACCAGGGTCTGAATCAGGGCATCGGGAATCTTCTGCTGGCGCTCGGCACGCTCACGCCCTTCCACCTGAACCTGGGCCTGATAGAGGTTTGCCACCTCCACCGCCATAGCGGAAGTACAGAACAGCAGAGGCAGTAAAAAAGCGAGTCTTTTCACGAAGATTCCTGAGGGTCAATATCAATGGCCAGAGTGTATCACAGAGGCAGGGAAGTTGAATGACCGCCTCCCTGCTCCACAGGAAAACAGAAAATGAACACCTGATGCAGGGAAAATGAACACCGGATGACTGATAGAAAAAAAAGAGGACTCAGGGAGTCCTCTTCCTCGTTAGATGGGCTGGCTATCAGGCCTCATCTTCATGGCCAAAGTTCTTTGGCAATACCAGGTTCAGCAGGATGGCCACCACGGCGCACAGGGCGATGCCCTGCAGGGTGAATTCCCCCATCTTAATGGTCATACCGCCGATGCCGAACACCAGGGTCACCGCCACAATCACCAGGTTGCGGGGCTCGGACACGTCCACCTTGTTGTTGATCATGGAGCTCATGCCCACTGCGGCAATGGAGCCGAACAGCAGGATCATGATGCCACCCATCACCACAGTGGGCACCGTGGCCAGGATGGCACCGAACTTACCCACCATGGCCAACAGGATGGCGCTTACCGCCGCCCAGGTCATCACCTTGGGATCGTAGTTGCGAGTAAGCATCACCGCGCCGGTCACCTCAGAGTAGGTGGTGTTTGGTGGTCCACCCAGACTGGCAGCGGCCATGGTCGCAACACCATCACCCAGAAGGGTACGGTGCAGGCCCGGCTTCTTCACGTAGTTTTTGCCAGTCACATTGCTGATGGCCAGCATGTCACCGATGTGCTCCACCGCCGGGGCAATGGCCACAGGGATCAGGAACAGGATCGCCTCCCAGTGGAAGCTCGGCGCAGTGAAATCCGGAATGGCAAACCAGGGTGCGGCAGCCACGCCGCTGAAGTCGATGATGCCGGCAAACCAGGAGAGGCTGTACCCCACCACCACCGCAGACAGAATCGGCAGCAAACGCAGCATCCCCTTGCCCATCACCGCCACAACCAGGGCAGTAATCAGGGTAGGCAGAGCGATGGACAGCGCCAGGCCTGTCTCATAGGCCTGATTGTCCCCTTGCATCCCCAGGGCCATATTCACCGCCACAGGCGCCAGAGTCAGACCAATCACCATGATCACCGGACCCACGACGACCGGAGGCAGCAACTTGTTGATCGCTTCCATGCCACCGGCACGGGCCACCTGAGACAGCACCACATACACCACGCCAGCCGCCATCAGGCCGCCCATGGTGGCGGAGACGCCCCACTGGGCCACGCCATAGGAGATGGGGGCAATGAAGGCAAAGGAGGAGGCCAGGAATACGGGAACAGAACGCTTGGTCACCAGTTGGAACAACAGGGTGCCCACACCCGCGGTGAACAGGGCAACGTTGACATTCAGACCGGTAAGGAGGGGAACCAGAACCAGGGCACCAAAGGCCACGAAAAGCATCTGGGTACCGGCGACCACCTGTCGCCAGGTTGCCGGGACAGGCGCAGCCCCGGCCGTAACAGCTTGCTGCTGCATGTTAACCTCGTTGTTATTTATCGTAATTATGTGATCGGCATCTGGGTGCCGATGTAGGGTCGAAAGCGTGAGCCTGGGCTCTCCCGGCTTTCACGGGATTCAAAAAAACGGCGCCGATGGCGCCGTCTCTGAAATCACTTGGTTCCGAAGATCTTGTCCCCGGCGTCACCCAGTCCCGGGAGAATGTAGCCCTTGTCGTTGAGGCACTCATCCACGGAAGCGGTGAACAGTTCGATATCCGGGTGAGCCTCCTCCAGAGCCTTCAGGCCCTCGGGAGCCGCGACCAGAACCAGAACCTTGATGCTGGTACAACCGCGCTTCTTCAGCAGGTCCAGAGTAGAGATCATGGAACCACCGGTGGCCAGCATCGGATCCACAACCAGAGCGATACGCTCATCAATGTTGGACACCAGCTTCTCAAAGTAAGGTACTGGCTCCAGGGTCTCTTCATCACGGTAGATGCCCACAACGGACACCTTGGCAGCGGGGATGTGCTCCAGAACACCATCCATCATGCCCAGGCCTGCACGCAGGATAGGCACCACGGTCACTTTCTTACCCTTAATCTGGTTAACGGTGATGGGACCGTTCCAGCCATCGATCTCCACAGACTCGGTCTCAAAATCGGAGGTCGCTTCGTAGGTCAGCAGAGCGGCAACCTCTTTTGCCAGCTCACGGAAGCGCTTAGTGCTGACATCAGCTTCACGCATCAAGCCCAGTTTATGTTGAATCAGCGGGTGCTTGACCTCAGTGACTTTCATCTTATTCTCCGAATGGTAGGCTACAGGTAAACAGCGGAATCATAGCGTGAATCCCCACCCTTGGGAAGAGAGTGTGCTGCCCACCACCCCATGACGGGAGACAGATCACACCACAAACGGCCAAGTGAAGAGTTTTCAACCGGTTTACGCCTGGTGAACCGCCATCACAGAGAAAAACTTGGGCACACAGTGTGCAACTGGTAAAATGCGCGCCAGAACATCAACACTATAAAAATCCCTACAAAAACAACGAGGCCTCTGTGAACAAAGCCGATTCCCTCAGCTACAAAGACGCCGGTGTCGACATCGATGCCGGTAACGCCCTGGTAGACAACATCAAGTCTGCGGTAAAGCGTACCCACCGCCCGGAAGTGCGCGGCGGCCTGGGCGGCTTTGGCGCCCTGTGCGCTCTGCCCGAGAAATATAAGAAGCCCCTTCTGGTCTCCGGCACCGATGGCGTAGGCACCAAGCTGCGCCTGGCCATGGACTTCAACGGTCATGGCACCGTAGGTGTGGATCTGGTGGCCATGTGCGTCAACGACCTGATTGTGCAGGGTGCCGAGCCCCTGTTCTTCCTGGATTACTACGCCACCGGCAAGCTCTCCGTCGACACCGCCACCCAGGTGGTTTCCGGCATCGCCGACGGTTGTGAGCAGGCAGGCTGCGCCCTCATCGGTGGTGAGACCGCCGAGATGCCCGGCATGTACGAAGGGGAAGATTACGACCTGGCCGGTTTCTGCGTTGGCGTGGTTGAAGAGTCCGACGTGATCGACGGCACTCAGGTAGCCCCGGGTGACGCCCTGATCGCCCTGGGCTCCAGCGGCCCACACTCCAACGGCTACTCCCTGATCCGTAAGGTGCTGGAGCGGGTGGACAACCCTCAGGAGCAGACCATCGACGGTCAGCCTCTGATTCAGACCCTGCTGGCCCCGACCCGCATCTACGTCAAGCCAGTGCTTAAACTGCTGGAGCAGCACAAGGTCCACGCCATCTCCCACATTACCGGTGGTGGTTTCTGGGAAAACATTCCCCGGGTACTGCCTGACGACGCCCAGGCGGTGATCGATGGCAACTCCTGGCAGTGGCCAGAAGTGTTCAACTGGCTGCAGCAGGTGGGCAACATCGATCAGCACGAGATGTACCGTACCTTCAACTGTGGCGTAGGCCTGGTGATCGCCCTGCCTCAATCCGAAGCCGAGGCTGCTGTGGCCCTGCTGAAGAGTGAAGGGGAAAACGCCTGGCTGCTGGGCAACATCGATGCCCGTGCCGATGACCAACCCCAGGTGGTGATCGCTTAAGATGGCACAGCAGACCCGAATCGTCGTTGTCATCTCCGGCAGCGGCAGCAACCTCCAGGCGATCATCGATGCCTGCGCCGAAGGTCTGGTTCCCGGCCAGATCGTCGGCGTCATCAGCAATAAGGGCGAGGCCTATGGCCTCACCCGCGCTGCCAACGCTGGCATCGAAGGGATCACCCTGCCCGCCGAGAAGGGGGAAAGCCGGGAGTCCTACGACGCGCGCCTGGCCGCCAAACTGGATGCGCTGAATGCGGACCTGGTGGTGCTGGCAGGCTTTATGAGAATTCTGAGCCCAGCTCTGGTGCAGAAGTTTGCAGGGAAGATGCTTAACATCCACCCCTCCCTGCTGCCCAAGTACACAGGTCTCAACACCCACCAGCGAGCCCTGGACGCCGGAGACAGCGAGCACGGCTGCTCCGTCCACTTCGTCACCGAGGAGCTCGACGGAGGGCCGGTAATCCTCCAGGCCAAGGTGCCGGTGTTCGTAGAGGACACCATAGAGGCGCTGACTCAAAGGGTGCATACCCAGGAGCACCGCATCTATCCTTTGGTGGTCAAATGGTTTTGTGAGGGACGCCTGGCCATGAACGACCAGGGTGCCCTTCTGGATGGTCAACTGTTGCCCGAACAGGGGTACGCCAGCGAGGAGTGAGCCATACATGGCGACTGAGTTAAAGAGCGTTATCTGTGATATCGACGGCGTGCTGATGCACGACAACCAGCTGATCCCCGGCGCCGATCGCTTTATCAAGCGACTGCAGGAGCAGGGAAACCCGCTGGTACTACTCACCAACAATCCGGCCCAGACCGCCAAGGATCTGGCCAACCGCCTGGCAAACTCAGGCATCCACCTGCCGGATTCAGCGTTCTATACCTCCGCCATGGCCACCGCTCACTTCCTCAGGCACCAGTGTGGCAACAAGGCTTATGTCATCGGTGAGGGAGCCCTGACCCACGAGCTGTATCAGGCGGGTTTTACCATCACCGACATCGACCCCGACTTTGTGGTGGTGGGTGAGACCCGCTCCTTCAACTGGGACATGATCCACCGTGCCGCCAACTTTGTGGCCAACGGTGCCCGCTTTATTGCCACCAACCCGGACACCCACGGGCCCTCCTACAGCCCGGCCTGTTCCGCCCTGTGTGCCCCCATAGAAAGAATCACCGGCAAGACCCCCTTCTATGTGGGCAAACCCTCCTCCTGGATCGTCCGCAGCGCCCTGGATCACCTGGGCAGCCACTCTGGCGATACGGTGATTGTGGGTGACAACATGAACACCGACATCAAAGCCGGCGTTCAGGCAGGGCTGGAAAGCATTCTGGTGCTGTCCGGCGTCACCGGCATCGAGGAGCTAGAGGTGTACCCCTTCAGACCCACCCACATCTTCCCCTGCGTCGCCGAGATTGACGTGGTGTGAGTCCATACACCATCCCCAAGAGGCGGCCACCTGGCCGCCTTTTTTAATCGGTTTTACTGTCACCTCGCCAAACAGAATTCCTTACAAATCACCCTTGTCGGCACAGGCAACTGAGGCGATGATAGGCTCGGACCAACTGAACAGCAGATTCAGTAATTAAGAAGGAAGAAAGATGAAATTAACCCTACTGGCGCCAGCCCTGCTGGTACTGGGCGCCTGCAGCCAGATCCCGGCCCAGCACACCGGCATCGACGAAACCCGGTTCCGCGCCGACATCAAGGAGCTGGCCTCCGATCGCTATCAGGGCCGTCAGCCGACGACAGAGGGGGAGACCCTGACCCTGGCCTACCTGGAAAAGCAGTTTCGCGCCATGGGCCTGGAGCCCGGCAATGGCGACTCCTACCTCCAGCCGGTCCCCATGGTCACCTACACCACAGAACCGGGTACCCAGCTGAGCCTGGGCGGCGAGCCGCTCTCCTTGCCGGAACAGGCGGTGCTCAACAGCTTCCATGATCGTCCCTCCCAGACCCTGTCCAACAGCGACATCGTCTTCGTTGGTTACGGCATCGATGCCCCCGAGTATGGCTGGAACGATTACCAGGGGCTGGACGTCACCGGAAAAACCGTGCTGATCCTGGTGAACGACCCGGGCTTTGCCACAGGCGACCCCGACCACTTCAAGGGCAGCACCATGACCTACTATGGCCGCTGGGATTACAAGTTCGCCGAGGCGGGCCGCAAGGGCGCCGCCGCCGCGCTGATCATCCACGACACCGAGCCAGCCTCCTACCCCTGGTCCGTCGTGGCCAACAGCTGGACCGGCCCGCAACTGGACCTGGCCGGCAGCGCCGACCCCCACCCGATGATGGAGGGATGGATTCAGAAAGAGGTGGCCCAGAAACTGCTGGCGGCGGAAGGCAAGAACCTGGAGACGCTGATGGCCCGGGCGGCCCAGACGCCAGTTAACCTGTCGCTGAATGCCCGCGCCGACGCCAGGCTGAATCAGAAGGTGGAATACGCCACCAGTCATAACGTGGTGGCCAAGCTGACCGGCAGTGAGCGTCCCGACGAGGTGGTGAGCTACACGGCCCACTGGGACCACATCGGTACCGATGGCGAGGAGATCTACAACGGTGCCCTGGACAACGCCACCGGCGTGGCCGGCATTCTGGAGATCGCCCGCCAGTTCGTCTCCGCGCCCAAGCCTCCCATGCGCACCGTGCAGTTTATCGCGGTCACAGGAGAGGAGCAGGGACTGTTGGGCTCACGCTACTACGTGGCCAACCCCACCGAATCTCTGAAGAAGACCGCCGGGGTGTTCAATCTGGACTCCACCAACGTCTATGGTGCGGTTAAGGAGTTCACCGTTATCGGCCTGGGACAGTCCCAGCTGGACGATTACCTCGGTGAGGCAGCGGCGGGTCAGCAGCGTACGCTGGCGCCGGAGCGCTACCCTGAAGCCGGCGGCTTCTTCCGCTCCGACCATTTCTCCTTTGTAAAGGAGGGAGTACCTGCGGTGTTTGCCGGGGGCGGCTCCACCCCCAAGAGCGAGGCTCTGGCTGAGTACCGCTCCAACATGCGCGAAGAGATGAAAGGATGCTATCACAACACCTGTGATATCTACCGGGAACACTGGAACCTCTCCGGCGCCGTGGAAGACATTGAGGTGTTCTACCGGGCCGGCAACGCCCTGGCCAACAGCGACCATTGGCCCGGATTCAACCAGGGCAGCGAGTTCCACTCTCTGCGCCCGGCAGGTTAACCAGGGCCGCCAATGACGGTGGCCAACAGAACGATTGAGGAACAACCATGCTTAAGAAACTGCTGGCGTCCGTAGGTATCGGCGCCGCCAAGGTGGACACCCAGCTGCATCAGGATGTGATGATGCCCGGTCACCCCTTCTCCGCCACCATAGTGATCAAAGGCGGCGACGTAGACCAGGAGATCTCTGGGCTGTCTCTGACTCTGGTGACCGAAGCCAAGGCAGAGGTGGACGACTCCACCGTCTACCAGCATGTGGCTCTGGAAAGCTGGCGCCTGAGCGAAAAGATGACCATCGAAGCGGGCCAGACCTATGAGCTGCCCTTCGAGGCCGTGCTTCACCCGGAAACCCCCATCACCACGGTCGGCGGCCGCCGCAACCAGAGCAAGGTGTGGCTGCAGACCGGACTCGAGGTGGATCTGGCCATCGATCCCTCCGACCGGGACATGCTGGCCGTGGCCCCCACCCCGGCGATGGAAACCCTGTTGGCCGCCATGGAGCAGGCCGGCTATCAGCTGCATAAAGCGGACGTCGAGCGCGGCCACCTCAACGGCGCCGGCTTCAGCTCCCAAAGTGGCGCGTACCAGGAGCTGGAATTTGTCCCCGACGGCATGAACCTGTTCGGTGTGCGCGAAGTGGAGGTCTCCTTCGTCCCCCAGGGCAACCGCATGAATGCCCTGATAGAAGTGGACCGAGCCTTCCGTGGCGACAGCTACAAGAGCCTGAGCTGGGACGATGGCACCTCCCTGCCCACCCTGCTGGAACAGCTGAAGCGCACCATCGGCTGAGTCTTAATGGCCGCGCCGACCGGCGCGGCCGATTATCAATTCATTTACAGTGACTATACATGCAGTTGGCAAACGCGCCAAAGAGTGGCAATGTGGTCTGAGTCTGACCCTGTACCCACCACGGAGTGAACCAACAATGTGCAGTATCTTTGGTATCCTGGACCTGAAAACTCCAGCCTCCGAATTGCGTACCCTGGCACTGAGCCAGTCAAAAAAGATGCGTCATCGCGGCCCCGACTGGTCCGGAATCTACTGCGATGACCAGGCGATCCTGGTCCATGAGCGACTGGCCATCGTCGACATCGATAACGGTGCCCAGCCCCTCTACAGCAAAGAGGGTGATCTGGTGCTGGCGGTCAATGGCGAGATCTACAACCACAGAGAGCTGCGCCAGGAGCTGGAAGCGGAATATGAATTTCTGACCGGTTCCGACTGTGAGGTGATCCTCGCCCTGTATCGCAAGTACGGCGAACAGTTTCTCGATCGCCTCAACGGCATCTTTGCCTTCGTACTGTGGGACAAGGCCAAGCAACGCTACCTCATCGGTCGGGACCACATCGGCATCATCCCCCTCTACACTGGGTTCGACGCCTCAGGCAACTTCTACGTGGCCTCCGAGATGAAAGCCCTGGTGCCTCAATGTCGCCAGATAGAGGAGTTCCTTCCCGGGCGCTATCAGGCAAGCTGGCAGGAGGAGCCGGTGACCTACTACCAGCGCGACTGGCAACAGCACAGTGCCGTGGCAGACAACCCGGCGGACAGCGCCACTCTGCGCCAGGCTCTGGAAGAGGCGGTGAAGCGCCAGCTGATGTCGGACGTACCCTACGGCGTCCTGCTCTCCGGCGGTCTGGATTCCTCCATCACCTCGGCCCTGGCAAAGAAATACGCCGCCCGCCGCATCGAAGAGGATGAGGCCAGCCCCGCCTGGTGGCCACAGTTGCACTCCTTCGCCGTCGGCCTCGAGGGATCGCCGGACCTGGCCGCTGCCGCCGAGGTGGCCGCCCACATCGGTACCGTTCATCACCAGGTCACCTTTACCATTCAGGAGGGGATTGACGCCCTGACCGACGTCATCTACCACCTGGAGACCTACGACGTCACCACCATCCGCGCCTCCACCCCCATGTACCTGATGGCCAGAAAGATCAAAGCCATGGGGATCAAGATGGTGCTCTCAGGTGAAGGGGCCGACGAACTGTTCGGCGGCTACCTCTACTTCCATAAGGCCCCCAGTGCCCAGGCCTTTCACGAAGAGTTGGTGCGCAAGATCCACAAACTGCACCAGTTCGACTGCCTGCGGGCCAACAAGGCGATGGCCGCCTGGGGCATCGAAGCCCGGGTGCCCTTCCTGGACAAGGAGTTTGTGGATGTGGCGATGCGCCAGAACCCCACCACCAAGACCATTACCGGTGGGCGCATTGAGAAACAGATTCTGCGGGAGGCCTTTGCCCACTATCTGCCGGAGTCCGTCGCCTGGCGTCAGAAGGAGCAGTTCAGTGACGGTGTCGGCTACTCCTGGATCGACACCCTCAAGGAGCACGCCGAAGCCCAGGTGAGCGACCAGGATCTGCAAAACGCCCACTTCCGCTTCCCGGTCAACACCCCGGACACCAAAGAGGGGTATTTCTACCGTACCCTGTTCGAGCAGCATTTCCCCGGCGAGGCCTCTGCCCGCTGTGTACCCGGCGGCAAGTCCGTCGCCTGCTCTACCCCCGAGGCCCTGGCCTGGGACAAGAGCTTTTCCGCCATGGCCGACCCTTCAGGTCGCGCCGTTGCCAATGTACATAAAGACGCTTACTAGTCACTTGGGGGCTTCGGCCCCCTTTTTTTTTCTCCCGCCAGGTCGACGATCCCCCCGAATTCCTCCGTTCAACGCAAAATTTTTATTAACCAACATTTCAATACCTTGCCCGAAATACGCGCGCAAACGCCCGCGCTTCCCGGGTTCGGCGGTTTAAAGGAAGCCGGGATTTTGCTACATTTTTGTCACTTTTTGGGATCTCACCAGTTTCTGCCTGTGCCAGGACCATAATGATTCAAATAAGATGGCAGCTCGGACGCTACATTCGTCATGGATGGCGATGGTTTATTCTGATTCAGTTGATCTGTCTGCTGGGGGTGGCCATGGCGGGCAGCCTCGCCCTAAGCGAACGGCTGAATGATCGGGCAGAGGAGGTGGTCGTGGCCACCGACAGCTTCCTGAATCGCGGCATTGACGCCCTGACCACCCTGGGCCATGAGCTGGCTCCCGGCGCCTGTGACGCCACTGCAGAATTTCGACTCACCGAAGCGGCCATCCACTCCGATGTATTCGACCACTTTGCCTATCTCAGCAACGAGGGAGGCTACTGCCGCAGTGCCACCAATCCACTCTATCCGGTTCAGGTTGGTCAGCTGATCTCGACCCATCCAGGGCCCCTGTGGCTCTCCTTCGATGACAGCACCCTGACCCCCTACCAACTGTTCGTGCTGGAACAGGCTCCGGGGCGCTACCTTATTGGCGTAGCCAAATCCTCCCACCTGCTGGATCGGTTGGTGACCCCCAGGGACAGGAACTTCATCAGGCGCCTCCAGATTCAGGTGGACCAGCGGCTGTTCTACACCAGGGATAACCTGACTCAGGTGCCCTGGCTCAGCCTGCAAACCAGCCTGGCCCAGGGTAAAGTCAGGGTGCAGATGATGGCCCTGCTGTTCAGCGGCGATCACTGGCGCCGCTGGCTTACCTACAGCCTGCCCCTCTCCCTGGCCCTGGGCGTACTCCTGCCGGTACTGATGATTCGGCGCCGCAGCCATCAGGGCGTCTTGGTGGATGATCTGACCATGGCGCTGCGCCGCGGCGAGATTGGCCCGGTGTTCCAGCCCATAGTCCACGGCGGCAATGGCCGGGTAAAGGGGTTCGAGATGATGGCCCGCTGGACCCACCCGACCCTGGGAATGATCACCCCAGACACCTTCATTCCGATGATGGAGCAGCACGGTCTGCTGGACAGGCTGCTGCTCTCCCTGGCGGACCAGGCCCGTGGCAAGCTGCCCAGCACCGCCTACCTGAGCATCAACCTCTCAGGAGAGCAGCTCACCCAGGGGCTTAGGGATCCGCTGAGCTTCCTGCTGGAGATCTGTCACCGTCTGGGAATAGGCCCGGACAGGCTGATGGTGGAGATCACCGAGCGTCACGCCCTGGATTATGACTGCCCGCAACTGCAGGAAACCCTGGCCATCTTGCGTCACGCCGGCTTCAAACTGGCTTTCGATGACTTCGGTACCGGCCACAACGGCATCGCCTGCCTGCGCACCTTCTCGCCGGATGTGATCAAGATAGACAAGAGCTATGTGCACACCGTCAGCGGCGAAGCGATCCAGAAGCCAGTACTGGATGCCATCATCCAGTTGGCCCGCAAGATGAAGGTGGAGGTGATCGCCGAGGGCGTGGAGACCGACGCCCAACGTCTTTTCCTGCTGGAGCGAGGCGTGACCAGTATGCAGGGCTACCTGTTTGGAAGGCCGACCCACTGGCATGACAGCTGCCCTCAGCCCCAGCCAGCCATCGCCTGAGGCGTCATTGAGACAGATAAAAAAAGGAGGACTCATTCGAGTCCTCCTTCACTTTGTGCTCCATTACAGGGGCAGGATGTTTAGAAACTGGCGCTGGCCCATACCCACAGCTTGTCGGTGTCCACCTTGATGTCACCGGCATCGTACATGGCGTACTTCACACCCAGGGTGTAGTTCTTGGCCACCTTGGTGGTGTAGCTCAGGTCGATTTCGCTACCGAAGTCGTCACCGGCTACGCTTTCGTCGGCGCTGAAGTCGTGATAAACAGCAGCGAATTTGCCGCCCAGAGCCTTACCGGATACGCCGGCGTACAGATCAACCAGACCGGCATCCGGGGTAGTCAGGAACATGTCGGCCCAGCCGTTGAACTTGTGCAGGGTCGCCAGAGGAGTGGCGAAGCCGTACTGGCCGTTGTCGGAACCCAGAACCTCGTAGCCCAGCTTGGCAGTCACGCCGCCGAAGGTGGCGGCACCCTCGATCAGGTAGTAATCCGCCTCGAAGTCGTTGGCCTTGTTTTCCTGAGTGGCGTACTCCAGCTGATATTTAACAGGAGTGTTGGCCAGCTTGGCGCCACCGGCGAAGCGAACACCATAGGTGTCGATGCCGTTGGTGGTGTTGTTATCCACTTCCAGCAGGTAGGCGTAGGCGCTCAGCTTGCCGAAGCCAGTCTTGTAGCCAACGTTGATCAGGTGGTCCTTGGAATCCACGTCCTTCTCTTCGGCGAAGATACGGTTACGCTGGTTGATGTAGACGTAGTTCAGGGACAGGTCCTTGGCAGGGGTCAGCAACAGGTTGACCGCATCGAAGGTCTGGCGGTCCTGACGCCAGCCAACGTGGCCAACGAAACGGTGGTTGTCCATGGTCACAACCTGACGACCCAGGGTACCCTTGAACATGCCGCGCTGATAACGCAGGAAAGCCTGATCCAGCTCGGTGGTGTTAGGATCGGCGATGACGGAGTAGTCGGGATTGTTGCCAATCTTGTCGTTGTAGTCGTTGATGCCGAAGGCATCGCGGGAGTCTTCAAACTCAACCAGAGCAGACAGCCCCTGGTAAGCAGCGGTCTCCAGAGTCAGGCGAGTGCGCAGGGTCAGGGCGTCGGCGTCTTTCAGAGCGTTGTCCTGGCTGACATTTTCGTAGCGCAGACGGGCATCCAGCTTAACGGAGCCTTCAGCAACCGCGTCGGCGATGGACGCGGGCTCGGCTGCCACGGCGGCAGAGGAAAGGGCCAGGGCAGTTACGGTGGCCAGGTAGCGTAGTTTCATTGTCGTCTCCTGTTTTGACAAAACGCGGGGCGGTGGGCCGCCCCGTCTTTATTATTTTTGGGTGTTACTGGTTGGCGAGAGTGCCAACGTTGTCGGCCTGAGGCACGTGGCAAGCTTTACACTGATACAGCTGACCCTTCAGCTTGCCATTGTCGGTGTGGCTGACTGGCAGGGTTTGCTTCTTGGGCTTGTGGCAGCTCATGCAGCCATTGCGCTTCAGGGTGATTGGGTAGGTCGCCTTATGAGGGATCAGCGGCGGCTGGCCGGCAAACACCTCATCCACAACCTGCTTCTTGGGATAGTTGGCGATAGGCGCGGCGGGCACCTGGGTGTCTACCGCAACCTCTCCGCGACGGGACTCAGCGGTGTTCTGAGCCTCCTCGGCGGCATTCATTTGACATCCGGCCACGATCAGGGCCGCTGCTACCATAAGAATTTTTGCTTTCATTGGTCTCTCCATAGGGGCCGACGAACGGCCCCTTCCCTAATCGATTAAGCCTTGACTACCTGAACCGGACACTTCTTGAAGTCGGTCTCTTTGGACATGGGGTCGGTGGCATCCAGCAGCAGCTTGTTCACCAGCTGACGAGCGTCACAGAAGGGCATAAACACCACGCCTTCTGGCATCTCGTAACGACCCTTGGTCTCGATGCGGGTGCGTACAGCGCCACGCGGGCTGCTAACCATCACCTCATCGCCACGCTTGAGGCCGCGCTTGGCTGCGTCCTTGTCGCTCATGTAGATCTTGGCGTTAGGGTAGGCCTTGTTCAGTTCGTCGACGCGGCCGGTCATGGTGCCGGTATGCCAGTGCTCCAGTACACGACCGGTACACAGCCACATATCGTACTGCTCGGTCAGCTCCTCCGCCGGGCCCTCATAGGGGTTGGCGATGATCATCGCCTTACCGTCAGGCTTGCCGTAGAACTCAAAACCGGTGCCAGGCTTAACCAGAGGATCCAGGCCCTCCTTGAAGCGCCACAGGGTCTCTTTGCCGTCAATCACAGGCCAGCGCATCCCTTCGCCGAAGTACTCGTCAAACTCACCCAGGTCGTGCTTGTGACCACGGGTAAAGGCAGCGTACTCCTCGAACAAGCCCTTCTGCAGATAGAAGCCCAGAGCCTCGGACTCATCGTTGTGCTTGCCCTTGCAGTCGGATACGGGGAACTTGTCCACCACGCCGTTACCGAACAGCACGTCGAACATGGTCTTGCCGCGGTACTCAGGCTTCTGAGCCAACAGCTCTTCAGGCCATACCTCTTCCATCTTGAAGTACTTGGAGAACTCAACCACCTGCAGCACGTCGGAGCGGGCGCCGGGAACCGGCTTAACCAGCTGGTGCCAGTACTGACCACGACGCTCGGCGTTACCGTAGGCACCCTCTTTCTCCACCCACATGGCGGTAGGCAGCACCAGATCAGCCATGGAAGCGGTGACGGTCATGTAGGCGTCGGACACCACGATGAAGTTCTCTGGGTTCAGGAAACCAGGCAGAGTCTCTTCGTTGATGTTGGGGCCGGCTTGCAGGTTGTTGGTGACCTGAGTCCAGTAGCAGTTGAGCTTGCCATCTTTCAGCATGCGGCTCTGCAGTACCGCGTGGTAGCCAGGCTTGGCAGGGATGGTGCCTTCAGGCACGGCCCAGCGCTTCTCGGTTATGTCGCGGTGAGGCTTCTTCATCACCACCATGTCTGCTGGCAGACGGTGGGCGAAGGTGCCCACTTCACGGGCAGTACCACAGGCGGAAGGCTGACCGGTCAGGGAGAATGGGCTGTTGCCGGGCTCGGAGATCTTGCCGGTCAGCAGGTGGATGTTGTAGATGGAGTTGTTCACCCACACACCACGAACGTGCTGGTTGGCACCCATACACCACATGCTCATCACCTTGCGCTTAGGGTCGGCGTAGGCCTTGGCGATGTTCACCAGAGCGTCGGCGTCTACGCCGGTCTGCTCAACGGTGTACTCCAGGGTGTAGGTGCTCAGGAACTTGGCGTACTCGTCGAAGCTGATGGGGGTCATCTTCTTCGCGGACTTCTGGTTCTTGGCTTCCTTCTCACGTGGGTGATCAGGACGCAGGCCGTAACCGATGTCGGTGGTCGCCATGGCAAACTTGGTGTGCTTGTTGACGAAGTCCTTGTTTACCGCGCCATTCTCAATGATGTAGTTGGCGATGTAGTTCAGCAGGATCAGGTCGGTCTGAGGCTTGAAGATCAGGCCGTTGTCCGCAATGTCGAAACAGCGGTTGCGGTAGGTGGAGATGGCGTGGATCTTGGCGCCAGGGTGGCCCAGGCGACGGTCGGTAACACGGTTCCACAGGATCGGGTGTGCTTCGGCGGCGTTGGAACCCCACATCACGAAGTCATCGGCGTGCTCGATATCGTCGTAACAGCCCATGGGCTCATCGATGCCGAAGGCGCGCAGGAAGCCCACTACGGCAGAGGCCATACAGTGACGGGCGTTAGGATCGATGTTGTTGGAACGGAAGCCCGCCTTCATCATCTTAACGGCAGCGTAGCCTTCCCATACGGTCCATTGGCCGGAGCCGAACATGCCGACGGAGCTTGGGCCCTTCTTCTTCAGAGAGGCTTTCCACTTCTCAGCCATGATCTCATAGGCGCGATCCCAGGATACCGGGGTCAGCTCACCGTCTTTGGCGTACTCACCGCCCCTCATGCGCAGCAGAGGAGTGGTCAGGCGATCCTTGCCGTACATGATCTTGGACAGGTAGTAGCCTTTAGCACAGGCCATGCCCTTGTTCACAGGGGAGTCTGGATTACCACGGGTGGCGATCACCTTGTTGTCCTTGGTGCCCACCATGATGGAACAACCTACACCACAGAAACGGCAGGGTGCCTTGCCCCACTCCAGATCGTCCTTGCCCTGTGCCGCATTGACGGTGGACACAGGCAAGATGGCACCTGCGGCGGTGGCGGCGGCCACTGCGGCATTGGCTTTGATAAACTCGCGTCTGTTCAAGCTCATATCATCCTCTTGATATTTTAGAGTTGTTCTACCCTGTGATAGGCCAAAGCAGTGTTCATCACCCCTTCAATGGCCGATATCGCTTCAATGGCGTCGCTGGTGCTGGCCTGGCTGTCTCGCTCCAGGGTCACCACCAGCTTGCCTTCGTCAGTCTTGGTGTGCAGTTCACAGCCGGGGATCTCGGTCAGGGCCGGAATGACCGCCCCTTCAAGTTCCGCCACACAGCTCACTACCAATCCACTTATATGCACCGTCTCACTCAAGGTCTTCACCTATGTCGTTTTGCGCTTCATTGATTTAGATGTTGTTTTTTTGGCCTCAGCCTAACCATACCCCTTAGGTGGTATTCCTTTTGAGATAGGGCGAAGGTCCAAATTTCCACTACAAAGGGAAAGGTTATTTATTTAACGGGCCGTTAAAATGCGACCCTAGCCATGAACAGCATTCGTGAACCAAGTCCACCAACTATAGCAATAAGAATGGATGTCATTTGAGAAGGTGGATCAGGGCCCTGAACCGGTCTCATCCCCGGCGTGACGGGCTTTGCGAACTCTCAATCGCTGTGAGCCAGAGCAAGTTCGGTGGCTCTGGTGCGGAATAGCGGTGTCTGGAGTGAATTTTAAGCTTAAGTAAACTCTGGCCAAAACCGTTCACATATCGCCCACATATCTGTATCCATTCAGTTTTTTTAAGACAAAGTGTGATAAGTTGAAGCCATCTTCTGGGATCAGTCAGGACCATAACCTGTTTATGAGCAAATTCAGGTGGCAGCTTGGGCGCTTCATCCGACTGGGTTGGCGATACTTCTTCCTCTGCCTGCTCGTGGGCGTACTGTTCAGCCTCTCACTGAGCCTGATGACCCACACCAACAACATCAACTCCCGCCTGAATCTCGGCCTGTCAATGTTCGATGCCTACTACAACCAGAGTGAGCAGGAGCTGAAGCTGTTGGCTGGGCGCATCCCCTGGGGCATGTGTGACGCCTCCTCGGAACTGGAATTGAAGCGCCAGGCAGAGCTCTCCCACTTCTTTGATTACCTGGCCACCATGAGTGACGAAGAGGGGTTTTGCCGTGATGAAGATCTGATCATCGCCCCCACTACCGCCTACCAGATGCTGCTCGAAGGACAGGGACCGAGCTGGATGAAACACGTCAGCCACCACCTTCAGGCCTATCAGATGATGGCTATTCACCTGGGCGGCAGTCGCTACCTGTTTGGCATCACCAAGAGTCGGCGGATGATGGCACTGCTGTTTCCCGAGCCCGAACTGCTCAGTAACGCCAGGATCACCCTCAACTATAAAGAGCAGGCCATTGTCTCTCTGGGAGAGGCGAAACAGAACTGGTTATCCCAGCACTACAGTGAACAGCGCGGTCCCCTCTCCATCAGTTTGACACTCGATCCCCAGCACCTGACCCTCTATCTGAAGCGAGATCTGTCTCTGGGGCTACCACTGACGCTGGTGTTCTCCATACTGGTGACCATGCTGCTGCTCTATTGGCGCAGCTACCAGGGACTGCACCCCGAGGATCTGCTGGACACCTTCAGCAACCGGGAGATCTACCCGGTATTCCAGCCCATAGTGGATGGCCGGGACAAAAGGGTGCTGGGTCACGAGATGCTGGCACGCTGGAGCCACCCTCAACTGGGAGAGGTCCCACCAGATGAGTTCATTCCCATGCTGGAGTACCACCAGCAACTGGACCGCCTGCTCTATGAGATGGCCCCCCAATGCCAGTATCAGCCACTCCAGCACGGCTATTTGAGTATCAACCTGGCGGGCCAGCAGTTGCTCACAGAGAAACGCAGTCTGGGAGACTTCCTGGAGCACCTAGCCCGGCAGATAGGCATTGAACCCTGGCAGATGGTGGTGGAGATCACCGAGCGAGAGGTGCTGGATTTCCACTCCCGGCCCTTTCAGCGCACCCTGTACAACATCCGCCAGCGTGGCTTTAAAGTGGCCATCGACGACTTCGGCACCGGTCACAACGGCCTGGCCAGCCTCAAGGTGTTTCAACCTGATTATCTGAAGGTGGACCGCAGCTTTATCCAGGCGATCATGCACCGCCATGATCCTCAGCCGGTGCTGGACTCCATCCTGCAATTGGCCAACCGTCTGGAGATTGAAGTGATCGCCGAAGGGGTGGAGACCGAGGAGCAGCGTCTCTATCTGTTGGACCACGGCATCACCCGGATGCAGGGATTCCTGTTTGCCAGACCCGGCCCCCTGTCCATTTCTTCCCCAAAGAAAGAGGGCAGGCAAGAATCCCCCTCCCGAAGCGGCGCTGAATCCACTATACTGGCCGCCGATCTAGCCATCACTGGGGACACCTGAGGAATCGATGAGAATCTGCGCCGTAGAACTGAAGAGCAACGAAGCCATTATCTGCATCCTGGCACTGGAGAAGGGACTGTTTAACGTACCCGATTGCCGGGCCCGCAAACTGACCCTGACCGACATCCAGGGCACCAAGGCGCTGCACGCCTTCCAGAGCGAGTTTGCCAAACTGTTGAGCGATTACCAGGTGGATAAGGTGGTGATTCGCGAACGCCCCACCAAAGGCAAATTTGCCGGCAGCTCCGCAGGCTTCAAGATGGAAGCGGCGATTCAGCTGATTGACGGTGCGGATGCCCAGGTCGTGACCAACACCGCCATCAAAGAGAGCCTGAAACGCACGCCTCTTGAGGTCAGCACCAAGGACGTGGGACTCAAGCAGTTCCAGGAAGCGGCCTTCACCACAGGCTTCGCCTTCCTCAACGCCAAATAATCAAAAGCCCGGCAGATGCCGGGCTTTTTGATCCTGACTCCTCGCCGGCCTGCTATCGCTCTCCGCCACCAAAACGGTACACCAGTTGCAGCTCGGCCATGGAGTCCGTGGTGGAGGTACTGGTGCTGTGAAAGGCACGCCACTGCCCCTGCAACGCCCAGTTGGCATGCCAGCGCCAGTGCAACCCGGCCCCGCCATTCACCTGGAAGGTCTTCCTGTCCCTGTCCTGCTCCCACATGGTCTCGCCGAAGCCGCCGATGACGTAGGGGCGCAGAGCCTGATCTGCCATGAAGTAGTACTGAGTATCCAGGCTGTAGTTCTCGTAGGTCAGCTGCTTGCCACTGCCCTTCTCATCCAGGTCCCCCCGGGCATAGCTCAAGCGGGTGGAGAAACTCGGGGTAAAATAGAGCCCCAGGGTCATCACCGCTGCCGGACCGGCTTTGACGCCCCACTTGCTGTCCGGTTCTACCCAGGTGCTGCCCAGGGTCAGACCGACAATGCCGGTGTCCACGGGGTCATCACTGGGCATGTAGCCGGCTTTAGGTGGCCTCATCCCCTCGTCACCGCCTCCGAAACGGTACCTGAGCTGCAACTGCACCTGGGTGTCGGTGCCGCCATCGGCCATGGTGAGTTCATTGAGGGTCACATAACCGGTGCCCGCCTTGATCAACTGGCGTCCCACCAGGTTATTGATGCCCCGGCCGATGCTGTCCACCGGATCCAGGAAGAACAGCGCAGTGCTGCCCCAGCCCTCAGAGCCCCACACCTTGCCACCGTTGGCCCAGATCTCCTGCTCCTTGTTGAAGGCCCATTCGCCGTAGACCCAGCCCAGCACCGGTGTCACCACCAGATCCTGAATCGCCGGGATCTCGGCAAAGGCCTCCAGGCCATACTCCCAGTAGAAGGTGGACATCAGGAAGGAGTAAACGAAGGCGTCCCACTGGCGATAGCCCGATTTGCGGGCCACCTGATAGTAGACACCGCCAAAATAGGGGTGGCCGATGTAGTTGATGTACCAGACATCCCGGTCCCAGACCGGGCCGTCTGCGACGTTGTCCCACCACTTATCAAACAGGCCGATGTCGTCCCGCTCCCAGTTGGAGATGTCCTCCGGAAGCAAAGCGATAAAGCCGGCCACACCCACGCCGTAGGCAGCCACAGATTTGGTTTGAGACCACAAACGCGCCCTGTCCTCACCATTGGGGGCACTGAACAGGGAAACGGCATAGGGGTTGTCATACACATCCGGGGGCAGGGAGAGTTCCTCCCAACGACTGTTGGTGATGGGGCTGCGCTCCACCTCCTCACCGGCCCAGGCGCCTCCCGCCAGCATCAACGCCAGCGCCACAGTACAAATTCTCATCTCCCATCCTCTCCCTGGCAAAAATGAAGCTGATTGTAGTCAGCTAATCAGTACCTTAGCTGAACAGGCTACGGGTTTGCACCGACGACGCCCGGATACGGGTATTTGAGTGTGCCCCAATCCTGAGCCATTGTTGGTGCCTTAGAATTGAGTATACGCCCAGTTGGCCAGCTTTGGAGGGGGAATTACCTTAAGATCAGCTAGATGGCATCGAGCCACCCGAAGGTGGCTCGCGAAGGCAGTCAGCAAAGTCGAGATCTCCTAGAGGATGGGGGTCATCTCCAGGCCCACACCGATGCGGTTGGTGCGGACGTTATAGTCGATGAGGCTCTCACCATAGCCGTAGTAGTACTGCACATAGCCACGCACCTTGCGGCCTAAGGGGAAGCTCCACCCCAGCTCCACCGCCCCACGGTTCTCATCGAAGTCCAGGTTGTTGCGGAACAGGCCGCTGAAGGTATGGTCGTTGTGTTTGTAAACCAATCCAAGCTCTCCGTAGCCCATGTAATCGAGGATGTCCGGGTTGTCATCCCCCTTGGAGTCTTCGGGGGATTCCTTCTCATCCTCTGGCAGGCGGTACCAGGCTCGGGCCAATACGGTCCAGTCATCCTTCTCAAACACCAGGGAGCCGATGATGCGGTTCCAGGAGCGACTCTTCTCCTCATTCTGACCGTTGGACTGGTGATTGATCCCCAGCACCCAGAAGGGCACCAGCCAATCTCCCAGCTGCCAGTCGACACTCTGCACCCAGAACAGCTCCGGCTCATGGTTGGTTTCCCTGAAGGGCGCGGAGTATTCACTGTTGTACGCCTGCCACCAACTCTGGTTGGTGTAGGCGAAAAACAGCCGACCACTGTCATCCAGCAAAGGCACCGTCAGAGGCATCTTGAAACTGAACTGGAACTTCATCTCTGTGTGCTGCAGGGGCAACTCATCCGGGTCGAACGGCGCCTGATTCGGCGTCTGGTTGAAGGTAAAGGGCAGCACATAGTTATTTTTATGGGCGGTCAGACTGAAATCAGAGGCGTTGCTGATCCGCTCCTCGGCGATGCGGTGATCCAGGGCACTGTCGTGAAGCTCACGCTCTGGATTCAGCTTCTCCTCGCAGAGGATCTTGACCTCGGCTACGGTAACGTCGCCAACGGACTCTTTCACCGCATTCAGCAAACAGGCATCCATGTCGGTCATCTGGGGGGCTGCGGCCATCATCAGCAGGGTTAGCATGACAATTCCTTTGTAAACTCAGTTCATTAATTGCTATGTTATCAGATGGTTCTACCACCATAAAAAAAACCGGCCTCAGGCCGGTTTTTTCATCTGGTTAAGGCATCAGACCCAAGGATGTGGCTTTACGCCTTGAGGTCCTTCACCAGGCCTTCAATCACCGTGGCCTGCTGAGCGATGCGTTCCACGTTGGAGGCGCTGTCGCGAATCATCCCCACCACCTCATGGGACTGGGCACGCACCCGCTCAAGACTGGCGGCGATCTCGGCGGCCACACTGCCCTGCTGAGTTGCCGCGGCGGCAATCTCGGCGCTGCGATCGGAGATGGTGACATTCAGACCGCTGATCTGCTCAATCTCACCATGAACCGCAGACATCAGTTCCTGGCTCTGGTGGGCATTGTTCACCGTGCTCTCGGTCACCTGCAGCAGCCCCTTGCTGTGGTTCTGCAACCCTTCCACCATTCCCTGGATCTCCACGGTCGCCTGTTGAGTGCTGCTGGCCAGGGTGCGGACCTCATCGGCCACCACGGCGAAGCCTCGCCCCTGCTCCCCGGCGCGGGCGGCCTCGATGGCGGCATTCAACGCCAGCAGGTTGGTCTGCTCACTGATGGCGTTGATGGTGGTCAGTACCTTGCCAATCTCGACAGTGCTGGCATCCAGATCGGTGACGGCGCGCTGGGCCTGTTCAATCTCCTGAGCCAGGTCGGCGATGGCGCCACGGGTCTGGTCCACCTTCTGCTGGCCCTGGTTGGAGGCCTGAGCGGCATCCTGGGTCAGGGTGGAGGAGTCTTCGGAGTGAGCGGCCACTTCACGAATGGAGGCTTCCATCTCGACACTGGCGCCAGCCAGACCATCGATCTGTGACTGCTGATCTTCCGCCAGCACCTCGGACTGCTGGCTCATGGCCGCCAACTCATTGCCGATACTGGTCAGCAAAGAGGCGGCGTTCCTCATCTCCAGCACCAGCTGCTGCTCCCGCTCGGTCACCTTATCGATGGTGATCGCCAGCAGGCTGAACTCATCCCTCACCGGGAAGTAGTTCAGACGTTGCACCAGATCGCCGTCGGCCAGGTTATTCAGCGCCTTATAGGTACTGAACATGGCACCGCCGATGAAGGTCATGATGTAGTAACTGGTCATCAGGCTCAGCAGCAACAGGGCACCCAGCAGGGTCCACTGCCAGCCTGACACCTGGCTGAGCAGGCCAGACTCAGGTTCAGCAACCACCTGGTAGTTGCTGCCCTGCCCCTCGACCCTCAAACCACTCTCTTTAAGCAGCGTCCGGGCCTCGTCGGCAGAAACGGAGCCGGCACTCAGCAGTTGGGACACCAGTTGTTGTTGTTGCAGGCTTTCCAGTTTCTGTGACTGGTTGGATTGATGGGTCAGGACCCAACCGGCAAACAACAGGGTAATCAGGGGAAGCAGGAACAGAAGGTAAAATTTCTCTCTCAGGTTCAGGTGGATAAGCCACTTATCTATCCAACGGAAGGCAACTTCTTTCATTCCGACCACTCTCAGAATTCGACTAAGAAACAGACCAGCAAGAGACACGAATGCGCATATACCGATCCCCTAAAACCCGCCCAGTATATAACGTCGCTGTTACAAGAAAAGCCCGACCTGTATCTAATTTAGTTTCCTTGTTGTATTTCAGTTACTTTCCCGAAAGGTTCGGCCCAATCTTTCGATCCACCAGTCGATGGCCCCCTTGATACCGGCAATAGGATCCACCAGGTTATCCAAATCCTTATCGCCTTGACGCCTGTCGATGGCCGCCACCAAAGGCTCACCTGTGGCACCGTCTCTCACCAACAGCTCCACGGTGCCTTCACCCACATTAGTGTGTTCACCGGTCACCACCTTGGACAGGGTGGAGATCCCAAGCCCCACAGGCAACAGAGTGCTGGTGACCGCCAAGATGGGGTTGGGGGTTTCGATGTTGGTCAATGCCAGACTCAGCCTCAGGGTCTGGGCATCGGCCTCCTCCACCAGCGTAAAGTGACCTTCGAGGCGCTTCAGCAGAGCCTGAGTCAGATACTCGGTCAACTCCACCACTTGATCTTCATTCAGGGGGTAATCCTCATCCACCACTACCCAGACCTGGTCCAGCTTGATTTTGTTGTAGTTTTTCAGTTTATCTTTAAAACTTTCCATTGAGCTGATCCCTTTACCTGCCCACACCAGGTCAACACCACCAGGGGGGCCTGGGCGGAAATCATCGAATCCCTGGAACAGGGCATGATGATTATTTTGAGGCGATGCGGCACAACCCAACAGGATTGTGGTCAATAGCATAGGAAGGACCCGTTTCATGGAGTCACCGTAGACAGATAGAGAAGGGCTACAATTTAACTTAAACAGAAAGAGCAGTGAAACTGAAATGACTATTTTGGTGCTGTTTGAACACAATTTGAGGCTGGATGACAATCCCCTTCTGGCCAGGGCCGCGCAACTCGGCGGGGAACTATTGTGCGTTTCCCTGGGTGACCCCCTGGGTCAGCCTGGCTCCTACGGCCTGAGACGGATTGGACACCGACGCCAACACTTTCTGCACCAGTCCCGACAAGAGCTGCACAGCGCTCTAACCAGGCTTGGGCAACAACTGGTGCTGATTCGACAACCGGTCATTCCTGCCCTGTCCCGGCTGATTGAGCGTCACGACGTTACCCACCTGGTGAGACAACGCCCCCTGGCCAGCAACGAACAGGCGCTGAGCTGGTACCTCACCCGCCGCCACCCCGGCCTCAGTCTGCAACATGTGGATGGCCATACCCTGTTTGATCTGGAGCAACTCCCCTTCGACATTGAAGATCTTCCCCCCAGCTACAGCGCGTTTCGCCGTGCCCTGCAGCCAATCAAAGTGAGAGCGCCAACGCCAGCCCCCCACAGCCTGCCCGCGCCACCACCGGAGGTCACTCCCTGGCCCCACATCAGCCAGCACAGAGTCCGCCCCTTTATCGGCGGCGAATCTCAGGGGCAGAGACAGTTGGCCCACTATCTGGATGGTCCGGCTCCTGGACACTACAAGGAAACCCGCAACGATCTGGAGGGGTGGCAGAACTCCGCCAAGTGGTCACCCTGGCTGGCAGCGGGATGCCTGTCGCCCCGACGCATCTGGCAGGCCCTGTGTCACTACGAGCTGACTTGGGGCGCCAACGACTCCACCGAATGGCTGAAAAGAGAGCTGTTGTGGCGGGAATACTTCCAGTGGTACGCCATGAAATGGGGTCGGCGACTCTTTCAGTTCGGGGGCATTGGCCAGAAACGGCCTCTCACCAGCTTCTACCCGACCCGGTTCATCCAGTGGTGCCAGGGCACCACCCCCTACCCCCTGGTAAACGCCTGCATGCATGAGCTCAACGAAACCGGCTACCTCTCCAACCGCGGCCGCCAATTGGTGGCCAGCGCCCTGGTCAACGAGTTGCAACTGGACTGGCGCTGCGGGGCGGCCTACTTCGAACAGCAACTTATCGACTACGACGTCAGCAGTAACTGGGGAAACTGGCAGTACATCGCCGGCGTCGGTGCCGATCCCCGGGGCGGACGCCACTTCGACCTGGATAAGCAGAGCAGGCTGCACGACCCCAAGGGGCATTACACCCACAAATGGCGAGGTGATAACCCCGTGGCACTCGCTAAGAGCCCCGTTGATTGGCCAGAGGATGCGCCATGACCCCAACCCTCAGGCTGGTCCTCGGGGACCAGCTCAATGCCCATCACTCCTGGTTCCAGCAGGTAGAGCCCAACTGCCTCTACCTGCTGGCTGAGTTGAAACAGGAAACCGACTACGTCCGCCACCATCTGCAGAAAGTGGCAGCCATCTTCCTGGCCATGGAGGCCTTTGCCCGCCATCTCAGAGCCCAGGGTCATCAGGTGCTGCACCTGACTCTGGACGAAACCCAGAGGTTCGACTCCCTGCCTCAATTGCTGATGCACCACTGCGCCCTGCATGAGGTCACCAGGCTGCAGTACCAGACTCCCGATGAGTTTCGCCTGGAACAGCAGCTGGCCCAGATGCGCCTTCCGGGCATTGAGGTCGACAGTGTAGAGAGTGAACACTTTCTCCTGCCCCGTTCGGCGATTGCCGGCTACTTTCCCTCAGACCGGCCCCTGAAGATGGAAACCTTCTACCGCAGGATGCGACGAGAGCATGAGCTGTTGATGGAAGGGGAGAAGCCCCAGGGAGGACAGTGGAACTTCGACGCCCGAAACCGCAACCCCATCAGCGACATGGAAGCCCTGGCGGTTCCCAGTCCCTGCCTGTTTGCCAATGATTGCCGCTCTACCCTGGCACGCATCGAACGTCATGGCATCGACACCCTGGGGCACTGTCCAGAGCAGTTGATCTGGCCAGTCACCCGACTGCAGTCCCTGCAACAACTCCAACACTTCTGCCGCTACCTGCTGCCGCACTTCGGACAATTCCAGGACGCCCTGACGGAAACCGGCCCCTACGCCTGGACCCTGTATCACGCCAGGCTCTCCTTCGCCCTGAACACCAAGATGCTGCACCCCATGGAGGTGATCCGGGCTGCCATCGCCGCCCATGAACACCACCCTGAAGAGATCGCCCTGGCTCAGGTGGAGGGGTTCGTCCGTCAAATACTCGGATGGCGGGAGTATATCAGGGGGATCTACTGGAGCCGGATGCCCGGCTACCAGCACCTCAATTGCCTGGAGGCCGATCGGGCCCTGCCCTCCTGGTTCTGGAACGGGGACACCCGGATGCGTTGCCTCTTCCAGACCATAGGTCAGTCACTGGATTACGGCTACGCCCACCACATTCAACGGCTGATGGTCACCGGCACCTTCTGCCTGCTGGCCGGCATCGACCCGGACGAGGTGGACCAGTGGTACCTGGGGATCTACGTCGATGCCTTCCAGTGGGTTGAGCTGCCCAATACCAGGGGGATGAGCCAGTACGCCGATGGCGGGGTGCTGGCCACCAAACCCTACGCAGCCAGTGCCAACTACCTCAATAAGATGGGTAACCATTGCCGCAAGTGTGTCTATGATCCCAAGGCCAAGGTCGGTGACAACGCCTGTCCCTACAACAGCCTCTACTGGCACTTCATCAACCGACACAGCGACCGCTTCGCCCACCACCCCAGGATGGGCATGATCTACCGTCACTGGTTCGGCATGGATCCACAGCAGCAGGAAGCGGTACTGGCTCAGGCGGAAAGCTACCTGAGCGACCTTGATAGCCTCTGAAAAGCGGCAGAGAGAGGGGCCGGCAAATTGTCAGCGCTTTTCTGCCACCGAACAGGGTTCTCAGCTTCCTGGGTACTACAGGCGCAGTACTGAAGCCATAAAAAAACCCGGCACAGGCCGGGCTTTTCTTTGCGCGGAAAGCGAATTACCGCTCCCAGTAAGCCTCTTCCAGGCTGTCCTCACGCTCAGGCAGCGCCCGGGACAGTCGCGGAGAGTGCTGGGCCAGCACCTCGTAGCTCACACGGTTGGCGTACTTGCAGATCTGAGAGAAGGAGGAGTAACACAGCCCATCATAACGATGCTTGCTGGAGGTGGGCAGGTTCTTCTTGTGATAGAAGTTGGCCGCCATGTCGTGCAGCAGGGCAGACAGGGCGCCGTCACCGGCACCATTGGTGTTGCGGATCTTCTCCGGGCCGCCCATGAAGGGGGCGATGTGGGAGAACACCTTCAGCGGCTGCTCGCAGTCCTCTTTGCGCATGGGGCGGGAGAACTCGTACTGGTTGAACTCGGGGATGGAGCCTGGCAGCAGAGTGTGGCTGGTGGGGCGCTTCACCTCGTCGCTGGAGTAACCGGCCATGTAGAGGCCGGCAGGACCCGCGGTGCACAGCACCAGATCACACCACTCCAGGGTCTGTTCACAGGCCAGCAGGATGTCCCGCTTACCGGTCAGCGCTTCCGCCTCCTCCTCGTTCATCGCCAGTACGTCCACATGGTCATTGATGAACTCCTGCCACCACTGGGGATCCTCTTCGATGAGGAAGCGGGTACCCAGGGTCAGTACCACAGGCACGCCAACCTCTTTGGCGTAGGCGATGGCGGTCATGGCGGCATCGGTAATGGGGTCATCACCGGCACGCATCAGGTAGGCGGTCAGCACCAGGGCGGCGCCACTCTGCACCAGGGTCTTGTCGATGAAACCCGGGGTCAGCTTATCCATGGCGCCCTTGGAGATGGCGAAGGTACGCTCACCGCACTGGCTGATCAGGGTGAAACAACGACCGATGGGGCCGTCCACCGGCTCCAGGTGGTTCAGATCCACCCGGCTGGAGGTGGCGCTCAGATAACGGTAGGCGTAGCTGCCAATCAGGATATTGCGGCTCATCACCCCAAACAGCACCGAGCGGTCATCCGCCAGGGTGGAGTAGTTGTGCAGGGTGTTGCCGATGGTGCCACCGGCAAACTCATTGGTGACCAGCGCCTTGCCCTTCAGCTCCTCATAGAGGGCGTGAGCGGCGGCGTCGTCGATCAACATGGAGTTGCCTTTGCGCAGTCCGTGGCGGGCGATAAAGTCGTCATCGACCTTGGCTTCGATATCCACCAGGGTCTGATCGATGCCGGTAATGTGAATGTTCTTGGGACGAATGACCGGATTCAGTTCATTGGTCAGCGGATCACGGGCGTCGACAGGAAAATAGTGCTTTGACTTGCGTTGGCCAGGGAATTTCATTGGGCGGTAACCATGGCAGAAAAGGAGCGAAACGTCCTTGCTAGTGTAGACCCCGCCTTGCGTCATTGCGCTCCCTGGCGGGGTGACCCTGCCGGACCCGTTACGGGCCCGGATTGGCGCGGGATTCTAGCAGTTGCCGGTAGGGATTACCAGCTCTGCATCTCGGCCTGGATCAACTCAGACATCATCTGGATGTGATCCGGCTCGGCATTGAGACAGGGAATAAACTGGTACCCCTTGCCGCCCGCCTCGATAAACTCCTCTTTACCCTCGATGGCGATCTCCTCCAGGGTCTCCAGGCAGTCGACAGAGAAGGCCGGAGTGATGATGTCGATAGAGGTCACCCCCTGTTTCGGCAGGGCTTCCAGGGTTTCATCCGTGTAGGGCGTCAGCCACTCCTCCTTGCCGAAACGGCTCTGGAAGCAGGCCATCCACTGTCCCTGGGACAACCCCAGGCGCTCGGCCACCAACTCGGCGGTGTGCAGGCACTGACTCTGGTAGATGTCACCCTCATCCACGAAGCGCTTGGGCACTCCGTGGAAGGAGAGCAGCAGCTTCTGGCCACGCCCCTTCCTGTTCCAGTGAGACTGGATGCTGCCCGCCAGGGCACTGATGTAGGCCGGATGGTCGTGGTAGTCACGCACCAGGCGGGTGTGGGGAATGGTGCGCATCTTGGCAAACTCCGCCGCCAGGCCATCAAACACCGCACCCGTGGTGGAGCAGGAGTACTGGGGAAACAGCGGCAGCACCACCACCTTGTCACACCCCTGGGCCTTGAGGCTCTCAAGGCCATCATTCAGGGAGGGGGAGCCATAGGTCATCCCCAGGGCCACCGGCACCTTGATGCCCATGTCCTGCTCCAGGCGCGCCTCCAGGGCCTTCTGCTGCTCCAGGGAGATCACCATCAGTGGCGAGCCCTGCTCCTGCCACACTGACTGATAGGCTTTGGCCACTTTCTTGGGGCGGAAGGTCAGGACGATGCCGTTGAGGATGGGCCACCACTGCCAGCGAGGCAGGTCCACCACACGGGGATCGCTGAGAAACTGCTTGAGGAAGGCGCGAACCGCGCTGGGAGTCGGGGCATCGGGTGTCCCCAGGTTAACCAGCAGAACGCCGGTAGTGCTCTTGTCCATCAATGAAACCTATCCAAAATTGGCCTGACGCCAGTATACGTGAGACTGCAGAGTTTGGTTTAACAATTGCCTGAATAGACAACGAAAAAAGCCCGCTGATCGCGGGCTTTTCGAAAAGAATCACATTTTGACGCAGAGTCAGTGGCAGCTTAGGCCAGCAGCTCGGCAATCTGACCGGAAACCTCGGTCACGGCCTGGGTGCCGTCCAGCTTGTGGTACTTGTTCAGGCCCTGCTCAGCAGCGGCGCTGTAGTAGTCCACCAGAGGCTTGGTCTGCTCGTGGTACACGGCCAGGCGCTTACGCACGGTGGCTTCTTCGTCGTCGGCACGGATCACCAGCTCTTCGCCGGTCACGTCATCCTTGCCTTCCGCCTTAGGCGGGTTGTACACCACGTGGTACACACGACCGGAGCCAGGGTGCACACGACGACCGCTCATGCGCTCTACGATAACCTGGTCGGCAACGTCGAACTCAATCACATGATCCACGTTGATACCGGCGTCCTTCATGGCGTCAGCCTGAGGCAGGGTGCGGGGGAAACCGTCCAGCAGGAAGCCATTGGCACAGTCATCCTGTGCAATACGCTCCTTAACCAGGCCGATGATGATCTCATCGGAAACCAGTTGACCTGCGTCCATCACCTTCTTGGCTTCCAGACCCAGGGGGGTACCAGCCTTGATGGCTGCTCGCAGCATGTCACCGGTGGAGATCTGGGGAATCCCGTACTTCTCCATAATGAATTGGGCTTGAGTTCCCTTTCCGGCGCCCGGCGCTCCCAACAGGATAATGCGCATTCGACAGTCCTCTCACTATTTCTCTTGACTTCTGATCCGGCGATCTTGGCACAGCCCAAGGTGGATGTGAAGGGCAGTTAAGGTAGACTTTTGGTTAATTCAGCGCGATATAGTTCACTGATGGTCAAAATTCATTAACTTTCATGCCATAACCGCACTGGCAATCAGTGGTAGGGTTATTATTAGGGGCAATACACTAACAAGCCGAGCGTAGGCTCGGCTTGACGATTTTGACGGTTTTGCAGCACTAATACAACAGGCTGTACAATTTTCTGCGGTATTGATTGGCCACAGGGTCGCCCTGCCCCAATGCGTTCACAATGTCCATAAACACCCGCCGGGCTTCGCCATCTGCGGCGGTCATGTTGCCCTTGAGCAGGGCAAACAGTGCCTCCAGTGACTCCTCCTGACGCCCCGCCTGATTCAGGGCCACCGCCAGCTCCACCACCACCTCAGGTTGATCCGGATTGGCTTCAAGCTTGGTCTGCAACGCCCGAATCTCCGGAGTGTCCGCCGCCTGCTGAGCCAGCTCCAACTGAGCCATCAGCACCCGGTACTGGCTGTCCTGATCCGCCATGGGGATGGTCTCCAGCAGCGCCTCGGCCTCACCGGGACGCCCCAGTTGCAGATAGGCTTCCGCCAGGGCCAGCTTGACCTCGCTGTTCTCCTCCAATGCCAGGGCATCACGCAGCAGGGGCAAAGCCTCATCCCACTGCTTCTGCTCCGCCAGAGCCTGGGCCTGCTCCAGTTTCAGCTGCCACAGCTTAGGCAGGTGCTTCTCCAGCATCTGCTCCACCATGGCATCGGGCTGGGGTCCGGCAAAGCCGTCAACACTCTGGCCCTTGCTCAGTACCAGCACCGTAGGCAGCGCCTGGATGCGGAAGTAGCCCGCCAGCTCCATCTGGGTATCGCAGTTGACGTTGGCCAGAATGAACTGGCCGGCGCGCTCGGTGGCCAGGCGGGTCAGCAGGGCGGTCACCGGCTGGCACTCTGGCGCCTGTTCAGAGAAGAAGTTCAGCACCACAGGGCGGTCCATGGACTGATCCACCAACTGCTGAATGTTCTGTGCGTTCGCTTCGAGGATCTGTGCTTGCTGTTGCATATAGGGTCCTGTGGGGCCGGAGGCTGGCTCCGGCCCGGGTTAGGGTATTACTTGGACAGTTCCAGCCACAGGCTGTTCATCTGGGCCACGAACTGGGAGGGATCCTCCAGGCTGCCGCGCTCCGCCAGCATCGCCTGGGACAGCAGCAGTTCGGCCCACTTGCCGAAGCGCTCCTCATCCTGCTCCTGCTCCAGCTTGGCCACCAGGGGGTGCTCCAGGTTCAGTTCGAACACCGGCTTCACCTCTGGTACCTCCTGGCCCATCGCCTTCATCATCTTCACCATCTGACTGGACATATCCTGATCAGAGGTCACGATGCAGGAGGGGGAATCGGTCAGGCGCTGGGAGACTTTCACCTCCTTCACCTTGTCACCCAGAGACTCCTGGAAACGGGTCAGCAGCGCTTGGTGCTCCTGGGCCTGCTTCTCGGCCTCGGCCTTCTCCTCGTCGGACTCGGGCAGCTGCAGGTCACCCTGGGTCACAGAGACGAACTGCTTACCGTCGAACTCAGTCAGGTGGCTCATCAGCCACTCATCGATGCGCTCGGACATCAGCAGCACTTCGATGCCCTTCTTACGCAGCAGCTCCAGGTGGGGGCTGTTCTTGGCCGCCTGGTAGCTGTCGGCAACGATGTAGTAGATCTTATCCTGGCCTTCGATGGCGCGGCTCAGGTACTCCTCCAGGGAGACGGTCTCGGCGCTGGTGTCGTTGTGAGTCGAGGCAAAGCGCAGCAGCTTGGCGATCTTCTCCTTGTTGCCCTGGTCCTCCGCCGGGCCCTCTTTCAGCACGTTACCGAACTCGCCCCAGAACTTCTGGTACTTCTCGGCATCGTTGGAGGCCATGCGCTCCAGCATGGTAAGCACCCGCTTGGTCAGGGCGCTGCGCAGACTCTGGGTGACCTTGTTGTCCTGCAGAATCTCACGGGAGACGTTCAGCGGCAGGTCGTTGGAATCCAGCAGGCCTTTAACAAAGCGCAGGTACTGAGGCATAAACTGCTCGGCGTCGTCCATGATGAACACCCGCTGCACGTAAAGCTTCAGTCCCTGCTGACGCTCACGGTTCCACAGGTCAAAGGGGGCACGGCCAGGGATGTACAGCAGAGAGGTGTACTCCTGCTTACCCTCAACCTTGTTGTGTACCCAGGCCAGGGGATCCTCAAAGTCGTGGGCGACGTGCTTGTAGAACTCCTGATACTCCTCCTCGGAAATATCGGACTTGTTGCGGGTCCACAGGGCAGTGGCCTTGTTCACCCCGCTCCACTGGCCCTCGGTGGCGGGGATGGTCTCGCCATCCTGCTCACGCTCAGGCTCGCCCTCCTGCCACATCTCCACCGGGATGGAGATGTGATCAGAGTATTTACCGATGATGGACTTCAGGCGCCACTCATCCAGGAACTCCTTCTCCTCATCCCGCAGGTGCAGGATGATGTCGGTACCGCGCTGGGCCTTCTCGATGTTGGCCACGGTGAAGTCACCCTCACCGGCGGACTCCCACTGGACACCGGCGTCGGCATCGAAGCCCGCGGCGCGGGAGCGTACGGTCACCCTGTCGGCCACGATAAAGGCGGAGTAGAAACCCACGCCGAACTGGCCAATCAACTGGGAGTCTTTGGCGGCGTCGCCGGAGAGCTGGGAGAAGAAGTCGGCGGTGCCGGATTTGGCGATGGTGCCCAGGTGCTCAATCACCTCGTCGCGGGTCATGCCGATGCCGTTGTCGCTGATGGTCAGGGTACCGGCATCGGTGTCGACGCTCAGGCGAACCCGCAGTTCGCCGTCGCCCTGATACAGGTCGGCGTCGGACAGGGCGCGGTAGCGCAGTTTATCGGCGGCGTCGGCGGCGTTGGACACCAGCTCGCGCAAGAAGATTTCCTTGTTGGAATACAGAGAGTGGGTCATCAGCTTCAGAAGCTGGGACACTTCGGTCTGAAAACCATGGGTTTCCTGTTGCACGGACATGCTCTATTTCTCCTGGCAGTCTAGGTTGAATCTGTTCTCTATCTCAGATGGGGTCGCCCTCAATGATTTCAACCACTCACAGAAGAATTTTAGGGTGTGTTTCACTTTGATGGTGGTTTTTACACCAATCCCGGTGAAAAGCGACGGGATCCCGGCCCTCAGCGGGAGGGCCGTTGTGCATCAGCGAAGGCGAGCCAGCGGCGGCCCTGGCATCGTCATTCAGAGCCGGGCGGTCACCGCTAGGAGATCAGCCACAGGCTGGCGTTCTCATAGACGGAGGCGGACAGGGGGATCACCTGCATCCGGCGCTCGCCCACGGGAATGGAGCTGCCAAAGCGACGGGTTACTTTGGTGTTCACCGCCAGCAGATGGGCCCGGGCCAGAATCAGATCGTGCCAGGGGTCCTTGAGTTTCAGGCAGCCGCGAAACCAGCGCAGCGGCCCATCGCTCTCCAGCAACTGCTCCATGGCCCGGCTTATGAACACCGGGCTGCCATCGGCGCGCACTATGGCCAGGGCGGCATCATTATTGACCTTGTCCGCGTCCCACTGACACAGCCTCTGATGCACCTGATCCGCCAGAGCCCGGGCAGTGCGCACCGCCCCGCCCACATGGGATGACAGCACGCTGAACCCCGCCTGCTCGCCGGCATTGTACTGACGCTGGCGCGCGGTCCGGTTGATGGCAAACAGGGCAGACAACTCCTTGACCGGGTAGACCCGGCCAATGGCATGATCCGCCTCCATCTCCCGGTACCAGCGGTAGACGGGACTGGCTTCGAGGCGGGGCTTGATCCTGTCGCTCATGCACAGCGCCTCATCGGGGCGCTGCATCACCACCTGGAAACAGGGATCGAGGTGGATCTGTCTCATGTAGCCCTGAAGCAGATCCTCAAGACCATGGGTGGTGCAGATCATATGCTGCCCCTGTTCGGGCTCGCGGGTGGCAGAAAGAAACACTTTGGAACCGCCAAAGGCGGGAGAGATGCGATCCAGCAGGCCATTCCACTGACCATCGATGGCACTGTCGTAGGCCTGCTCGATCAGGTCGAAAAGTACGTCGTCGTCCATTACCCGAAAATCCATATTATTCCCATGCATCCGGCATGGGCGGGTGCCTAAGCAACCCATAGTTATAGAGTTTTAATAGATGTATCTCTGTATGGGGTTGAGTGTAGTTCCCCAATAAAAATCCCGCCACAACGGGCGGGATTTTTTATACAGCTGCTGTCAGACAAGGCTGAAACTTCTGTCAGCCATCTCTAGAGTTCGCGGCGGCCACTCAAGGAGAGGGCCAGAGTGGTGCCATCCACATACTCCAGCTCACCACCTACGGGCACGCCGTGGGCGATGCGACTGACGCGGATGCCGCTGCCTTTGCACATGTCAGCGATGTACTGGGCGGTGGCCTCCCCCTCAACCGTGGGGTTGGTGGCCAGGATCAGCTCCTTGGGCGTCTCCTCGCGGATCAGCGCTTCAAGCTTGTCCAGGCCAATCTCATCGGGACCCAGGCCATCCAGGGGCGACAGGTGCCCCATCAGCACAAAGTAGCGACCGTCATACTGACCGCTGGTCTCGATGGCCAGAACGTCTGCCGGTGACTCCACCACACAGACCTGACCGGACTCGCCCCGTTTGGGGTTGGCGCACACGGAGCACAGAGGCTCCTCGGTGAAGGTGCGGCAGCGGCCACAGTGGCCCACGTCCGCCATCGCCTTGGACAGAGCCTCGCCCAGCTTATGGCCGGCCGCCCTGTCCCGCTCCAGCAACTGGAATGTCATCCTCTGCGCCGAACGTGGACCCACACCAGGCAGGCACTGCAGGCTTTTGATCAGGTCATCGACCAGGGGACTGAACTTCATTAGAAGGGCATCTTAAAGCCTGGGGGCAGACCCATGCCGCCGGTCAGGGCAGCCATCTTCTCTTTGGAGGTCTCCTCCACACGACGGGCTGCGTCGTTGCAGGCTGCGGCGATCAGATCTTCCAGCATCTCAACCTCATCCTCCATCAGGGAGGGATCGATCTCAACGCGGCGAACGCTGTGGCTACCAGTCATGGTGACCTTGACCATGCCCGCGCCCGCTTCACCGGTCACTTCCATGGCAGCGATCTCAGCCTGAGCCGCTTGCATCTTCTCTTGCATCTGCTGGGCCTGCTTCATCAGGTTGCCCATACCACCTTTACCAAACATATTCGGTTCTCTCTTTACTGGTTGAAGCCATAAGGGCCGTATGTTAACGGATTCGTTCCCGTTAGCTAAGTTTATTTATAACTGATCGATTCATCGATGAGTTGTGCGTCAAATTCTTCCATCAGCCAGCTGACACTGGGGTCCTCCAGCAGAGTGACCTTGGCCTGAGCCAGTCGCTCACGGTGCAGACGACGGCGAATATCCAGGGGCGTCTCCCGCCCAGGCTGCTCACCGATCTCCACCTTCAGCTCGATGGGCTGCTGCCACAGGGCCACCATCTTCTCCTGGATCTGCCCCATCACACTCTGGTGCATCAGGTGACGCTGCTCGGGCTTGAGCAACAGGGTGACCCGGTTCTCCTCCCTTTGCATCAGTGAGTTGATCGCCAACTGCCGTGCCCGGGCCGCCACGCCCAGGTCAAAAATTGCCTGATACCAGGCCAGGTCCTCCGGATTGCCGGACGGGGCCGGGCCGTCACTGGCCTGCTGCGCCGGTGACACCGGTGCCGCAGCTTGGCGTGCTGGCGTCTCGGCTTGTGCTGATGGCGGCTGCACCGGTGCCTCAGCAGTCTGAGGCTGCGGCGGAGCCACCACCTCAGTCTTGGGCTGAGTGGTCACCTCTTCAGCCTTGGGTTGGGTCATCACCGCTTCGTGGTGAGGCGCACTCTCCTGCGGCTGAGATTGGCTGCCATAGTCGCCATAGGCCTCCAGGGGGATGGACTCCGGCACATAGGCCTGCTGGGCAGGCTCGGCTTGGGCGATCTCGGCCACAGGCTCCGCCGGTTTCGGCTTCTCCTGGCTTTGAGGAACAACCTCTGCCGGATCCTTGCTGGCAGGCTCTGCCTGCTCAGGCTTGGGGCTAGCGGCCTTGCCTCCCCTGGGAGCCGCGCTCACCAGGGGCGCCGGCTTTTTTGATTCCTGCTCCTCGGCCTGTCCCATATTGCTCAGCCGCTCGCGGTTCGCCAGGGCGCGCTCCACCAGGCTCATGGGGCCACTGGCTGCAGCGGGCTCCTGGGCCGGTGCGACCTCAGGGGCGGCGCCGCTCTGTGGCGGCTGAACACTCTGCTGCTCGGGCGCTGGCTCAGACACTGGCTGAGGGGCTTCCACCGCCGGGGACTCGGCCTGTGGCGGCTCACTCGGCTGGGGAGCTTCCACCTGCGGCGCAAGCTCGGGCTGCTCGGTTGTCTCAGGCACTGCGGCCTGAACGGGAGCCTGGGGCTCAACCTCTGCCACCGGCGCACCGCGCAGCTGCTCTGCCTGGTCCAGCAGCATCTGCTGCTCGGCAGCCAACACTTCCGGGTCACTGCTGCCCACCTGAGCGGCAGGCTGAGGCGCAAGCTGAGGTTGAGGCGCAACCTGAGTCACGGGCGCCTGCGGGGCGATGGCCGCGGGCTGCTCAGTCAGGGCGGCAGACAGAGGCGGCACCTCGGTGACCGGCGAAAAGGCCAGGGTACGCAACAGGGTCATCTCCAGGCCACTGCGCGGATCCGGCGCCAGGGCCAGATCCCGGCGCCCCTCTGCCAGCATCTGATACCACAGCTGCACCTGCTCTCGGCTCAAGCGACCGGCCAGGGGCAGCAGCGCGGCCCCCTGATCCTGCAGCCGGGCGGCATTGACGGAGAACTGGGTCATCGCCAGGGCGTGGAGCAATTCAAGCAGCTGCTTCAGCAGGTCATCGTAGTCCGGCGCAAACTGGTCAATCTCCTCCAGGGTCGCCATCATGGCACCCAGATCGCCGGCCACCAGGGCCTGCAGCAGACGCAGGCTGTAGCTGGCATCCAGGGTACCCAGCATCGACTGAACCTCGGCCAAAGCCAGATCGCCATTGCCATGGGCAATGGCCTGATCGGTCAGGCTCATGGCATCGCGGACACTGCCCTCGGCGGCCTTGGCCAGCAGGTTGATGGCTTCGGGGACAAAGGGCACGGATTCCGCCTGCAACACCCGGCTCAGGTGCTCGGCAATGCGCTCGGCGGGCAGGCTCTTCAGATTGAACTGCAGGCAGCGGGAGAGCACGGTGACCGGCAGCTTCTGCGGATCCGTGGTGGCCAGCAGGAACTTCACGTGCGGAGGCGGCTCCTCAAGGGTCTTGAGCAGCGCATTGAAACTGTGTCGGGACAGCATGTGCACCTCATCGATGAGGTACACCTTGAAGCGGCCACGCACCGGCTGGTACTGGACGTTGTCCAGAATCTCGCGGGTGTCATCCACCTTGGTGCGAGACGCGGCGTCGATCTCCATCAGGTCAACAAAACGACCCTGAGCGATCTCCTGGCAGGCGGCACACTGACCGCAAGGGTTGGCGGTCACCCCCTGTTCGCAGTTAAGCCCTTTAGCGAACAGACGGGCGATACTGGTTTTGCCCACCCCGCGGGTGCCGGTGAAAAGGTATGCGTGGTGCAGGCGATCCTGCTCCAGGGCGTTGGTCAGTGCCTTAAGCACATGCTGCTGACCAACCACCTCTTTAAAACTGGCCGGGCGCCACTTACGCGCCAGAACCTGATAAGCCATGGTATGTCCCGTAAAATCCTTCGAAGGCGATGCTTCGTTAAGAGGTTGATGCTATCACGGGAACCCAGGTACAAAAAAGCCGGGCACATCGCCCGGCTTAGCTAGTCGACCATCAATCTCCGTCAAACTCGCAGAGTTTGGTGATGGTCAGACCCAGCGCTTCCAGCTTCTGCTCACCGCCCAGGTCAGGCAGGGAGATAACAAAAGCGGAGTGTTCCACTTCGCCGCCCAGGGAGCGGATCAGCTTCACGGTGGCTTCGATGGTGCCACCGGTGGCCAGCAGGTCGTCCACTACCAGGACCTTGTCACCGGCTTCAATGGCATCAACGTGCAGCTCCAGGGTGTCCTGACCATATTCCAGCTCGTAGGACTGGCCGATGGTCTTGCGGGGCAGCTTGCCCGGCTTACGTACAGGAACAAAACCCACACCCATAGCGATGGCCAGAGGCGCACCAAACAGGAAACCGCGAGCTTCGGTGCCCACGATCTTGGTGATGCCACAATCGCGGAACTGCTCGACGAACAGGTCGATAGACGCGTTGTAGGCCTCGGCATTCTCCATCAGGGAGGTCACATCACGGAACATGATGCCTGGCTTTGGGTAATCTGGAACGGTTTTGATGCTGTTTTTGATCAGCGTCAGTTTATCTTGGTTCATGGTTAAAGGGCTTACCATTTCGCCGCAGATGCGACGGCAAAAAAACAACAAAAAAGCCCACTGCGCTGAAATAAGGTTCAGCAGATGGGCCTTTTATGACTACTACCTTTTTCGGCTATAGCTTAAGCAGCTTTAGTTTTGGTTGCAACAGACGGATGTAACATTTCCGCCGCAATTAACGCGAGCTTTTGTTCCGTAAGTGGTTTTTCCATCCAGACCGGTACTCCGCACTCCTCCATCTCCTCCTGAAAGGCCGGCCCGGCCTCGGTAGTTAACAGGATAATGGGCACCTGCTTAAACGCAGGAATCTCGCGAAGCATCCGGCACAGGTGGCACCCATCCATCATGGGCATCACCTGATCGGTCACCACACCGTCGAACTTGTTACTCTTGGCCGCAAGCAGCGCCTGCATGCCGTTGTCTGCTGTCACCACTGACATCCCTGCCGCCGTCAGGACCTCCTGGATCCTCGCCCGGCTGCCGGGGTTATCGTCCACCACTAAAATGTGTTTGGTCATTATCCACACCCGACTGTTCAATCCTGAGCGCAGTCTACGAAACCCGCACCCAGGATGGTGTGCTTAAGATCACAACCAAAGAAGCAGATTCGGCGAAATTGGAATATGTTTGAAACAGTTTCCCGCCAAATTCACAACAAGCTCGCGCCGACTCTCAAATCATGAACAAGGTTTGACCACCACCCCGGCGCGCGCCATCTGACCCAGGATCTGGATCACGCCCTGCTCGATCACCTGCGGCTCAAATTGAGGGAACTGCCCCTGCATCGACAGGATCAGCGCCTCGGTGGAGGTTGGCTGAGTGGCATCCAGCTTCGCCAGAAGAGCCTGGGTCATGGGGTTGATCGCCATAAAGGCGATATCCAGATCCAGGTTGCGGTACACCAGCAGCAGGGTGTGCGCTGGATCCACATCCCGGTTGTGTTCAGACACCTGATGAACCGGGTAGTCATACTCGCCAATCTCAACCACCTGATTGAGCAGCAGCGGCACCTGATAGAGATCGTCGTTGACCGACAACCCTTGCTGATGCAGCGCTTCGGGCATCACATCCAGCTTCAGCTCCAGGTACTCGTAGGCGGCCAGGGCTTCCAGGTAGTGTGGATCGCAGTGGCGGTGCTGCCAGCCCTGCAGGAACAGCAGGAACTCGGCGGCTATGTCCACAAACAGGGGGGAGTGGCTGTCGTGGGCGGCGAAAAACGCCTCTCTCAGCTCGGCCCAGTCCGCTTCCTGGTACAGGGACTTGAGCACGGGAAAGCCGCTGTCGACAAAGTTGCCGATGTTGTTGAGCATCAGTTCCCGGTAGACCGCCATGCGCTCTGCCGGAATCCCTTCGGGGGCCGGGTTGTTGGGATCGCGAATGTGCGCCATAAAGGCCTGCTGGCGAGATTTGAAATCGATCATGCGCTCTCCTTGACCCCTTTAACCTGGTCGGCAATCTGGTGAATACGGTCGATTTCGGCGACCAGCTCTCGCGTCTGGGGCAGGTTGAAGTCCCGCTCCAGCAAGGTGGGGTGGATGCCATGAAGCTCATAGGCCCGCTGCAACAGACGCCACACCGGGTCGATCACCGGCGCGCCATGGGTATCGACCACGAAATCGTCTGCCTGACGGTAGTGCCCGGCCACGTGATAATAGGCGGTGCGGCTGCCGTCGATCCCCTCCAGGAAGGCATCGGCATCGTATTTGTGATTGATGCTGTTCACGTAGATGTTGTTCACATCCAATAGCAGCTTGCAGTCGCTCTCCGCCAATACGGCGTTGATGAAGCTCACCTCGTCCATGGTGGCACCAGGCTCGGCGTAGTAGGAGACGTTTTCGATGATCAGCGGACGCTCAATGATCTCCTGAACGGTGCGGATGCGCTCAGCCACATGGGTGACCGCTTCCTCGGTAAAAGGAATAGGCATCAGATCGTACATGTGAGCGTTGCCGGAGCAGTAGCTCAGGTGTTCGGAGTAGAGATCGATGCCGTAGGTATCGAGGAACTGCTTCACCTGTTTGACGAACCCCACATTCAGAGGTGCCGGGGCGCCGATGGAGAGGGAGAGGCCGTGGCAGACGAAGGGGTACTGCTCCGTCAGAGCTTTAAACTTGCGCGCCAGTTTGGGCGGTACCTTCATCCAGTTCTCCGGCGCCACCTCCAGGAAGTTGACCGAGGGCGGTACGCCATCCTGGATAAACTCATCCACCATTTCACGCTTTAAACCGAGTCCGGCCCCTGAAATCATACTGCTCTCCTTCTGATCCTATGGATTAAGGCTGGCTCCAACACTAATCCATATGAATCTGGCTCAAACAACAAGGCTGGCAAAATGCCAGCCTTGCATAGAGGATTACTCAGGCTGGGGCCTTAGGCAGCGCCACCACACTTACCTTCGCCACACTTGCCCTCTTTGGACTTGGACTTGGACTCGCCGCCGCACTTACCTTCGCCGCACTTGCCCTCTTTGGCTTTGGACTCGCCGCCACACTTACCTTCGCCGCACTTGCCCTCTTTGGCCTTGGACTCGCCGCCGCACTTACCTTCGCCGCACTTGCCCTCTTTACCTTTGGCCTTGGACTCGCCGCCACATTTACCTTCGCCGCACTTGCCCTCTTTACCCTTGGACTCACCGCCGCACTTACCTTCGCCACACTTACCTTCTTTGTGCTTGTCACCGTCCAACTGGTAACCCGCGGTCAGTTCCTGAGCGGCAAAGGGGTTGGCATCGGCCGCCGCAGCGCCCATGGATACGCCAGCTACACACAGACCCAAAGCTGCAGCAACAGTGGTTTTCTTCATAGTGTTCATCTTAAGCTTCCTTCTCTAAATCTTCGATTCTTAAACCATTGTTAACCCAGCGCCGTAGTTCGCTGGCTTACGAGAATAGACCCAGCGACCACAGGATCTATTTCACAATATAACAACTTTTTTTGATCTTGCTGGTTTTCAATCCGGTTTTATCCTGTTAGGGATGATGCAACCTCAAGGTGCTGGTACACTGTCGCGCCTTGATAGAAGTGGGTTTGGCGAACTATGAGAGTGATTCTGGCGCCGATGGAAGGGGTGATGGATCCCCTGATGCGGCAAGTGTTCACAGAGATAAATAATTACGACCTGTGCGTCACTGAGTTCGTGCGGGTGGTGGAACAACTGCTACCGGAAAAGGTGTTTCGCCGTCTCTGTCCCGAGTTGGATCAGGGTGGAAAAACCCTGGCCGGCACGCCGGTGCGGGTTCAATTGTTGGGACAGCACCCTCAGTGGATGGCCGAAAACGCCGCGGTGGCCGCCGAGTTGGGCTCGCCAGGCATCGACCTGAATTTCGGCTGCCCCGCCAAGTCGGTGAACCGCTCCAACGGTGGCGCGGTGATGCTGAAGACCCCGGAACAGATCCACCAAGTGGTCAGCCAGGTGCGCGCCGCCGTGCCTGCTCATCTGCCGGTCACCGCCAAGGTTCGCCTCGGCTGGGACAGCGGCGATCGGGCCATGGAGATCGCCGATGCGGCTGCCAGCGGCGGAGCAGCGGAGCTGGTGATTCACGCCCGCACCAAAGAGGATGGCTACCGGGCCGAACGCATCGACTGGCCCGCCATCGCGCCCATCGCCAAAGCGCTGTCCATTCCGGTGATTGCCAACGGCGAGATCTGGAACCGGGCCGATGCCCTGGCCTGTCAGCAGCTAAGTGGCTGTGAAGACATCATGTTGGGCCGCGGCGCCCTGGCTGTGCCTAACCTCGCCAATGTGGTACGTGGCACCGAATCCGCCTACTCCTGGTCCCAAGTGGCGGCGCTGATGGCCGATTACGCCGAACGGGAGATTAGCGGCGAGAAATCCATCTACTTCCCCAACCGCATCAAGCAGTGGCTGCGCTACATCCTGATGCAATACCCCCAGGCCGAACCCTTCTTCGTAGAACTGCGGGTGCTGCGCTGCGTCGACGCCATCGTGGAGTTGCTCAAGCGGGAACAGGCCCGAGCATTCGAGCTGGAGCAACGGGGCGAGCCGGTGTTCCCCTCTATATAAAGAGAACAAAGGAGAGCCGAGGCTCTCCTTTGTTGTTGGGGGATTTAGAAAACTGAGGGGATGCCATTGAGTCGGACAGGAACTGTTTCCGGAGCATACCTAGACTCCGCGACCTAAAGACACTGGGCTCCGGCGTTCGCCGGAGTGACTGTGCGAGGGGGAGCGCCTCAGGGTTACGCCAGCTCTGTGCGAATCTGCCAAATACAACATTCCCAGTTCCTGCGAGCAAAGACACTGAGCGACCGCGTGCGCCGGAGTGACTGTGCTAATGGGAGCGCCGCTGGGCTGAGCCAGCTCTGTGCGAGTCTGCAAATTCAGTTAAACAACTCCCCTTGATTCAATAACCCACCTCCCAGCACGTACATTCGTAAGCTACAACGCGCTCCACAACCCACACGCACAATCGTCTTCCCGGCGCACGCCGGGATCCAGTGGCTTTCAACCGCTCCAAAGCCTTCTCAAAAAAAGACGCTGGGCTCCGGCGTTCGCCGGAGTGACTGTGCTGAGAGGGAGCGCCGCTGGGCTGAACCTGCTCTGTGCGAATCTGCCAGATACAACATTCCCAACCCCTGCGAACAAAGACGCTGGGCGACCGCCTTCGCCGGAGTGACTGTGCGAGAGGGAACTCCTGCGGATTGCATCGACTGGCTGCGAACCTGCCAGCCCCAAATGCGTATGTCCGAGCCCACATCGGGAGATGCCCCTCCCGATGCAGCTCAAACTTTTCGGGCACTTTCTGCTCTTAGTCCCACTATATATAGCTAAGCCGAACTACCCCCCATCCAGCACCGACACCGAGAAGGAGGCCGGACTGCCTTTCGGGGTGGTGACTGTAATGAACAGGCTGCCCAGGGTACGGTCATTGGGGCTGGTCTCCTGCTCGACGGTAAAGCCAAAGGCCATGGGAATCATACTGTTGGTGCTGCCCACACTGTATTCGGTCACCCCCACCAGTTCACCGTTGGAGGTGGATGCGGTGATGGTGGTGCCATAGGGAAGCGGGTTGTTGTTCTCATCGGAGAGAAACAGCAGCACCGACTGACTGGCGTTGCTCACCAGATCCAATTGGCTGACGCTCTCGAGCGCGCCACCACTACCCACCTGGCGCAGTTTGCCAAAGGGCACGCTGCCGGACATCACCAGGGTCAGGTTACGCCACAGCATCAATTGGGCATTCTGCGAATCCAACCCGGTATCCACGCACTGATCCGCCGCATCCCCATGGCACAACAGGCCGGTGTAGAGGCCATCCACGCCGTCGAACTGACCATTGCTGTCGTAATCGAAGAACTCCTCCTCGACGGCCCCGGCGGGCACCGCCCCACTGGCACTCAACCCATCGGCGCCGTAGTTGCGATAGTGCTCATCCTCGTTGTCATCGCGAAACGCCTCGGTGCGGTCGACAAAGGTCTCCGGCGCGCCGTCAAACACCCCATTGCCATTGAGATCCACAAAGCTCTCTTCGCCTATGAGCCTCACCATCACCGAGGCGCGCCCGGGCCTGGGCTCGACGATGATGGAGCCCTGGCCACTGACGTGATCGGCCAGGGTGGCCCCCAGGCAGGGAGGCAGGGAGGCGTCGGGACAACTGACGGTGGTGGACTCGAAGGGCCGTGGGTTCTGGCTGCGCCAGGCAACCTGACAGGCACCCTCGGGGTTGGGACGGTCATCCTTGGAGCCGGTTTCACAACTGGCGTCGATGGCGCCCCCCTCGGTGGTGAACACCACCATGGTGCCGTCCGGGACCGGGTTATTGAAATGATCCGCCGCCATCATCGTCAGCAGCACCTGTTCGCCGTCAAACTCCCAGGCCTCCGGGTTGAGCAAGGTGGCACTCAGAGAGAGGCTATTGTCGTCCGCCAGTCCGGTGGTCACCACCAGGGCATCGGAGAGATTCGACACCACCGCAGGGTGACCACCGCTGTCGCTGCCGGCCCACACCGCAAACACCTTCACCTGGGTCGGCACATCTCCGGCGCCCACGGTCACCGACACCAGCCCCTCACTGTTGGAGTAACCCACGGCGAATCGGCTGAGATCCGAGGTGCCTTCAGGCACATTGGGACAATCTGCCAGATCCTGCGCCAGCGGCTGAGGACTTAGGGTCAAGCCGCCCACCTCGGTGGAAAGCTCGAAGCACACCTTCTCCTGGGTCGCCGCCGCACCGGACTGGTCCAGCAGCCGGAAACTGACCAGAGCAGTTTCGGAACGCACCCCGGCGCCCTGAATGCCGCCACTGCCTTTGAGCGCCAGCAGTCCGGGCTCCGCAGAGACAAACTGCAGAGAGCCGATGGCCGCGTCCGCCACCTGAACCTGGGTCTGACCCACCACGGTGCTGCCACCGGTCTGGGCACTGACGCTGATCCTGTCCTCGCCCTGACACCCCTGTGCCAGGTAGGTGGCCAGTCCCACTCCGGCCACCGTGGTCACCGGGGAGTCGATGACCGCCAGCCCGGCCGCCGCACACTGGGAACTGAGCTCCAGTTCAAGCGGCTGGTCCACCGCCAGAGCGCCATCCGGGTTCAGGGTTTCCACCCGGATGATGGCGCTGCCGCCGGCGGGCAGGGTCTGACTGCCCAGGGAGTTGCTGACCGACAGACTGACACTCACCCTGCCCACCTCAAACGCCAGTTGCTGGGACTGGTTGGCGATGCCCACGGTCAGCTCGCCGGCGCCGAGGTCGCCATTGGCATAGAGATCCAGCAGTGCCCGCCCCTGAGCGTCGGTGATGGCAGTGCCCGCCGCCGGGCTGATGGCGCCCAGGGAGGTCGATGCCGTCACCAGTCGCTGGGCCAGGGGCTGATCGCTGCCGCTCTGGGTCAGGGTGTTGGCGATGACCCCGGGCTGAGTGTTGGTGATGTTGGAGGTGGACTGACACACCTCGAAGTTTCGGGCGCTGCGGTCCCAACCAGTGGCCTGATTGCAGTCATACAGAGCCAGGGCTATTTCCGGCACCACCGAGTCGGGGTCAATCTCATCCCCCAGGGTGACAAAGCCCAGACGACTGGTGACCGAATCGAAGCTGGCCTCCACCTCGGCCGCCCCCTGCACACTGCCCGCCTTCAGCGGGATGCTGGCGCGGCCACTGCTGTCGGTCAGTGCGGTGGCACTGGCAGGCAGAAACTGACCCAGGGTGGTGGTGAAGCTCACCACCCGACTCACCACCGGTTGCTGAGCAGCATCCAACAGCTGCACCTGAATCAATCCTGGGTCCGAGGCGGAGATTTGACTGGTGGCCTGACCGCTCTGGCTACTTACCAGAGACAGCTGCAATTGCTCCCCTCCTGCGGTCTCGCCGGCACTCTCCTCCCCCAGGGTGGCAAAGGCCAACGAGCGGCTTAGTACTGCGCCCTCTATGCTGACGGCGCCGTGCACCAAGCCCGCACCGGCCTCGCTGCCCGCCAGCAGTGTGACACTGGCGATGCCTTCAGCGTCGGTCAGGGCGGTGCCCATGGAGGGGGTCATCGCCCCCACCTCGCCCAGGGTAAAGCTCACCAGAGTGTCGGCCAGGGGCTGGCCATCATCGGTCAGGTGCGCCCGAAGCTGACCGGGCTGGGTGGCTGAGAGGGTTTGCAGAGGCTGATCCTGGGCGTCGGTTAGGCTCAGCTCGAGATTCAGAGTCCGGGCATCGAAGGGGGTACTGGACAGAGCCTGGGTGCCGTAGCTGCCTCGGACTTCACCCTGCCCCTTGAGGCTGCCCGATGCCAGGGTCACTCTGGCCTCTCCGGCGGCATTGGTGGAAAGCTGGTAAGAGAGCGCAGTCTCCATCTTGGAGCCGCTGATCTCGATGCTGAGCTCCCGGGAAGCAACGCTTCCTCTGTCAGAGCTCAGGCGAGCAACGAGCTGCAACTCCTCACCGGAAAAAAACTGCTCAACCTGTTGGCCTGAGCCATTAATCAGTTGCAAACTCAGGGCATACGTGGCAGGGGATTCATCTGCACTGCCCTCCTCGAGGCCATCCCCACCTCCGCAACTCACCAACAAAATCAGAAAAAAAGAGACAAAAATCTGACGAATGACAAAATCCATTGTGGGACTCCCTGTCACACCGGGGACACCACTCCTTAGCATCCCAACAACCTTAAGACTAATCACTCACAACGAGATCGCCACTTCGAATCATCATCAAGGCAATATCAATTCATTGCGATCGTAGATTTCTACATTTACCCCCTTTTTTCCGCGGCAAAGTTCCTGCTAGGCTTAGGCCGCAAATAAAAAAGAGAACCGAATGAAGGAAGTTGCATGTCTGAAAAAATGCAAAAGAAAATGGGTCTGACTGCCAAGATTTTGATTGGCATGTTCGCCGGTATTGCCATCGGCGGATTGTTGCGGGTCCTTTTCCCAGGCAGTGAGCTGGTAGAAACCTATCTGGTGGACGGCCTGTTCAGCGTTATCGGAAACATCTTCGTTTCCTCGCTGAAGATGCTGGTGGTCCCCCTGGTATTTGTATCCCTGGTGTGTGGTACCGCCTCCCTGTCCGATCCGGGCAAACTGGGCCGCCTCGGTGGTAAAACCCTGGCGTTCTACCTGACCACCACCGCCATCGCCATCACCCTGGCGATCACCGCAGCCATCATCGTGCAGCCTGGCAACGCCTCTCTGGCGGCCGAAGGCCTGGCCTTTGATGCCAAAGCGGCGCCGCCGCTGAGCCAGGTGCTGGTGAACATTGTCCCCAGCAACCCCATCGATGCCATGGCCAAAGGCTCCATGCTGCAGATCATCGTCTTCGCCATCATCTTCGGCGTGGCCATCAGCCAGAGCGGCGAGCGTGGCGCCCGGGTGCGTAACTTCTTCGAAGACATCAACGAAGTGGTGATGAAGCTGGTCACCATCCTGATGCAGCTGGCCCCCTACGGCGTATTCGCCCTGATGGCCAAGCTGGCGCTGACCCTGGGTCTGGAAACCTTCGGAAGCGTCATCAAGTACTTCTTCCTGGTACTGGCGGTGCTGTTCATCCACGGTCTGGTGACCTACCCCACTCTGCTGAAGGTAACCACCGGCCTGAACCCCATCACCTTCCTGAAGAAGATGCGCAGTGTTCAGCTGTTCGCGTTCTCCACCGCCAGCTCCAATGCGACCCTGCCGGTAACCATTGAGAACGCCAACTACCGTCTGGGTGTGCACAACAACATCAGCTCCTTCTCCCTGCCGCTGGGTGCCACCATCAACATGGACGGTACCGCCATCATGCAGGGTGTGGCCACGGTATTTATCGCCCAGGTGTTTGGCATCGATCTGACCATCGGTGACTACATCATGGTGATCATCACCGCCACCCTGGCCTCCATCGGCACCGCCGGTGTACCCGGCGTAGGCCTGGTGATGCTGGCCATGGTACTGAACCAGGTTGGTCTGCCTGTTGAAGGTATCGCCCTGATCCTGGGTGTGGACCGCCTGCTGGATATGGTGCGTACCGCGGTGAACGTGACCGGTGATGCCGCCGTCACCGTGATTGTGGCCAAGTCCGAAGGTGAGTTTGAGGCCGACGTCTACCACGATCCTCTGGCCGGCGCCGAACTGATGGGCGACCGCAAGCCTGACAACGCCTAATCGCCAGTGAGAGTGACAAAGGGCCCTACGGGGCCCTTTTGTTTTTCTGAGCCTGGCGCTTGAAAGGGCGCTCAGAGTATCGAGCATAAAGACACTGGGCTCCGGCGTTCGCCGGAGTGACTGTGCGAGGGGGAGCGCCGCCGGATTGTTTTGGCTATGTGCGAATCTGCAAGTGCAGCTAAACAGGTATCCGTGCTTCATCGAGCAACCTCCCAGCACGCACTGCCGCCAGCGACAGCGCACTCCCCAACCCACACGCACAATCGTCTTCCCGGCGCACGCCGGGATCCAGTGGCTTCAGAATTCCGCAGAGCCCTCGCGAACAAAGACGCTGGGCTCCGGCGTTCGCCGGAGTGACTGTGCTGGGGGAGGCGCCGCCGGGTTACATAGGCTCAGTGCGAACCTGCCAGATACACCACTCCCTGCTTATACGAGCCTTACCACTCCTCCGACTAACCCATGCATTCGAATAACCTATCTTTCAGAACGCACAGCCGCCAGCTACAACGTACTCCCCAACCCACACGCACAATCGTCTTCCCGGCGGACGCCGGGATCCAGTGGCTTCAGAATTCCGCAGAGCCCTCGCGAGCAAAGACGCTGGGCTCCGGCGTTCGTCGGAGCAACTGTGCTAGGAGGAGCGCCGCAGGGTTGCATAGGCTCGGTGCGAATC
>NZ_JBLXDO010000012.1:0-122210 GCF_048263965.1 Ferrimonas sp.
GCTGCTTCGATGCCTGCGGCCAGACCGGCGAAGCCGGAGCCGATAATGGCGATTTCTACAGTCTCGTCCCACTTCACACCTTTGGCGTTGACAGAGGCCGCCATGGCAGGCGCTGCCATTACTGCACCCGCTGCACCCAGCCCTTTAATGAAGTTACGGCGTCCTAGCAGATTAACTTTACTCATCTGGTTCTCACCCTTGTTTGGTTATCTCGGGGCCAGTGTAAAAGTGGAACCAGTTCCAAAACGGGAGGATCTGTTATTTCTTACTAAAAGAGTTTGAACCTTTTGAAAAATAGAGAGACCAATCAAATTTATAAAGAGAATATATATATTCCATCCTCTTTTGGAACCCATTCCAAACTAAATTTCAGCTCATGTTTTTCCCCTTGAAAAGAATCATTACTTTCTTTCCCCTGATATTGTGTCGTCAACAACAGCCAAAATAACGGAAGACAATGGAACTAGAAGAGTTGTACCGGCGCGACCTCAGTCTGCTTGTCGCCCTTCAGGTACTGATAGAGGAGGGCAGCGTGACCCAGGCCGCCAAACGTCTGCACCTGAGCCAGTCTGCCACCAGCCGGGTGCTGGCCAGGTTAAGAGAGATGCTGGGGGATCCGCTGTTTACCCGGGTAGGAACCCGACTGCAGCCCACTCAGTTCGCCCTGGATTGCCAGCAGAAGTTGCAGGCGCCCATCGCTGAGCTGAGTCATCTGCTCTCCCCCAGGGTATTCGACCCGGCGCAGTGCCAACAGACCTTCACCATTGCGGTAACCGACTTTGCCCTGCAGGCTCTGATGCCCGCCATCCTGGAACGGCTCTACACCGAGGCGCCAGATGTGAACCTGGAAGTGCTGCCGGTACAACACAGGGATCTGAAAACCCAGCTGGGCAGTGAAGGGGTGGACCTGGCCATCTGCCGGGCGCCAGGAAAGAGCGCCCCTCTGATGAGCCGCAATTTGGGGCTGGTTGGCCTACGGGCCGTGGTGGCCAAAGAACACCCTCTGGCCGATGCCCTTCTCGAGCCGGATCATTTCAGAGAATACCCGTCCGCCGTAGTGGCAGTGAGTGACGGCGTGAAAGCTCTGATGGACGATGCCATGGCGGGCCTGAGCGACCACCGGATGCTGCTGCGTACCCCAAGTCTGGGCAATGCCCTGGTGCTGCTCAAACATCAGCCACTGCTGCTGACCCTGCCCTCTGGGCTGGCCGAACAGGCGGGGGTGCAGCATGATCTGGTGGTGAAGCCCCTGCCCTTCCCCCTGCCTCCCATCGACTACCACCTGTTCTGGCACTCCCGCACCGGTGAGGACCCGGCCCAGCGCTGGCTCAGAGAGTTGATCACCGATGCCACCTCTCCCCTGCTGGATGGCCAGCTGAGCTGATCTCCCATGCACCCTCCCGCTATCAGCGAGAGGGGCCGCTCCCCGGCTGGGTCATCATCATCAGAAAACCGCAAAACGCCGCGTTACTGGATTGAAGAGATGGGGATACCATCTGTTTCATCGCCAGTATCTGTTTTCGATAATTGAGATAAAACTCGTAAGTCGGAGCAGGCTTATATTCCAACCCCTTGAGATCAAAGTAACGGATGACCCCTTTCGCTGTGGTGGGCTTAACAAACACCTCTTCATCGGGGGCGTAATAACAGGGCAATATGGTCATCAGCGACCATTTGGCCAATTTAGCGGGCCTGAGCAGGTCCAGCATGATATTAAACCCATACTCCTTGTCCCCGTGCAGCATATCCCGTAGCGCCAGGGCATAACTCTCACGCTCCTGATGGGTCATCCCCTTCACCCAATCCCTTAGCCTGGGTTTTTCGAACACAGACACCATGGAAGAGCGGGTTATGGTCTTGACCATATTCTCTGCCACCAATTGAGGTTGAGCGAAACATTCCGGGGCGAAGAACTCCTGGGATTGTTTTACCCGAAGGGCCATCTGGTGCTTTTTCCCCAGCTTCACCAGTTCAGGCTCCGCAAACCCGTCCGGATACACCGATAGAAACTCACTCTCCACAGCTTTTAATCTCTGCTTGTTCACCGAAGTCTCCTCCCTGTTCACTGGCTTTACTCTATACCATTCAGAGCACGGAAGGCCTGGTGAGGCCCGACAATCAGGCATAAAAAATCCGCCCCAGGGGGCGGATCACGATCTCTGGACGGAGATCAAAATCAGAGGGTAATGATCACTCGACCGGTTACCTGACCACGCACAATCTTATGGGCGTAATCGGCTACCTGTCCCAGGCCAATGCTGTGGCAAGCCTGCTCGTAGAAAGACTCAGGCAGAATATCCAGGGCCTTCTTCCACGCAGCCAGTCGCTGATCATAGGGGCAGGCCACGGAGTCCACCCCCTGAAGACGCACATTGCGCAGGATGAATGGCATCACTGTGGTAGGCAACAGATGACCACCAGCCAGACCGCAGATTGCGGCGGTGCCGCCGTAATTTACCTGAGACAGGGCATGAGCCAGTACCTGACTGCCCACGGTGTCCACGACACCGGCCCAACGCTGGCGCTCCAGCGGGCGGGCCTGAACTTCCAGCTCACTGCGCTCAATAATCTCTTCGGCACCCAACTGACGCAGCAGCTTGGCGTTCTCTTCGACGCGACCGGTGGAAGCCACCACTTTGTAACCCAGCTGTGCCAGCAGGGTCACGGCCACAGAGCCCACGCCGCCACTGGCACCGGTCACCAGCACTTCGCCGTCTTCAGGCTTCACACCACCATCCAGCAGGGCCTGAACACAGAGCATGGCGGTCAGGCCGGCGGTACCGATCATCATCGCCTTGTTGGCGTCGCAGTTGGCAGGCATGGGTACCAGCCAGTCCGCCTTCACGCGCGCACGCTCCGCCATGCCGCCCCAATGGCGTTCACCCACCCCCCAGCCAGTCAAAATGACCTGATCACCCGCTTTGTAACGCTCGTCACTGGACTCGATGACCCGACCAGCAAAATCGATACCCGGCACCATGGGGAAATCCCGAATGATTTTGCCGGTGCCAGTCACAGCCAGACCATCTTTGTAATTAAGAGAAGACGCTTCCACCTCGACCAGTACATCACCTTCAGGCAGATCGCTCTCCTGTAGCTGTTGAATCTGGGCTTTGGTGGTTTTCTCCTCCTGGGTCAGGACAAGCGCATTAAACATAGTGGGATTCCTTTGAGAAATAAGATCGCTTAAGACGATGTTTGGATAAGCTTAAGACAGATATAGGTGCAAAAAAACTGAATTCACTGCATATCTCCCATGCATATAACGCCAATCTTTCAGGTCGTGATCCCGATAGCAATGGGACTTTAGCCACAGAGACATTGCTCACGGATTGAACCACATTCCATAACGCCAACTCACTCACAAATCATAGTCACCCAAGTTGAATCTGATTTTTTTCGTACAGTTTCCGACCAGGCTCTCACTTTTTGTCCCCGGCCAGCGAGCATAGATGACAAGCGTAAGCCGCACCCTGTCTGGAAATTACACATCGCAAATAAATGACATAGCCACAGGATCACCACAACAACCGTAATATCAGGTTGAAACTTTTATCGGTTAATCACGCATTGCGGCACCCTGAGCAGGTTAAGCTTCACTCAAGCCGAGTAAGGTCTGAGCCGCTGCTCGGCCGAGTTGCCAGTTCAGTTCACCGCCAGCGACCGTTCCCGGGCAATGTAGTCATTCACCAGGCGATCGAGAATGTCCAGCGGCAGGGCGCCATTACGAAGTACCACATCGTGGAACGCCGCCAGATTAAACTGCTCGCCCAGGGCCTGCTGAGCCCGATGGCGCAGCTCCAGAATCTTCATCATCCCCACCTTGTAGGCGGTGGCCTGACCGGGCATCACGATGTATCGCTCCACCTCGGCGATGACATCAGACTCTGCCATGCCGGTGTTGGCCAGCATGTAGTCAATCGCCTGCTCCCGGGTCCAGCGCTTGGCGTGCAGACCGGTGTCCACCACCAGACGCACGGCGCGGAACAGTTCGGCCTGCAGCCTGCCCAGGTTATCCAGAGGTTGCTGCTGAAAGCCCATCTCCCAGGCCAGTTGCTCAGCATAGAGGGCCCAACCCTCGACATAGGCGGTAAAGGGGGAGACACGGCGGAAAAAGGGCAGCCCCTCCAACTCCATGGCGATAGCGATCTGGAAGTGATGACCGGGAATTCCCTCATGGTAGGCCAGAGTGCGCATGGAGTAGGTGGGAGTGGCCTTGATGTCGTAGAGATTGGCGTAGAAACGCCCGGGACGACTGCCATCCAGGGCGGGCTGCTCATAGTAGGCACCCGGTGATGTCTTCTCCTTAAACGCCGGAATCCGCTTAACTTCCATCCCCACCGCAGGACGAAGGTTGAATGCCTGGGCTATGCCGGCATCGATCTCATCCAGGATGCGTTGATAGTCTTCCAGGATCTGCTGACGCCCCTGGTCAGTATCCTGGTAGTAGAAGCGAGAGTCGGAGGAGAGGGCTTCCATGGCCGCAGCAAAACCAGCCTGAGTATCGACCCCCTCAGCGGCCAGTATCGCCATCATTCGCGACTGAATGCGATCCACCTCAGACAGGCCCAGGTTATGAATCTCACCGGCACTGTAATCTGTGGTGGTAAACAGCCTCAGCGCCGCCTCATAGGCTTGCTCGCCCTGGGGGAGGCACCACAATCCAGCGTCCTCTCCCGCCTTGCCGTGCAACTGCTCGAAGTAGGCGATAAAGCCGTGGTAAGCCGGGTACACCCGATGTTCAATTCGCTCCTCGGCCCCCGCCAGCAAGCCCTGTTTCTCCTCCTGTGGCAGCCCATCCACCTTGTCCAGCTTCTCGGCCAGGGAGGTGTAGAGGATGTTCTGTGTCACCGGGGTATTCACGAAGCCGCGCATCTCCGCCAAAACCCGGTCAATCACGAAACGGGGGGGAATGATCCCCTTCTCCTCCCGCAGCTTCAGCCCCTCCAGGTACTGGAGAAACTTACGCTCCACCTGCTCCAAACGGGCCAGGTAGTGCTCCGCATCGCCACTGCTGGTCACCTGATGCTTTGACTGCATAAAGCTGGGGAAGGCGCTCTGCACCCCAAACATCTGGTTTACCGGGTAGTTGTGATGACGGAACGTCTTGGCTTCATCCATGAAGTTCAGTAGATAGAGTGCCACCTCCTTGGAAAGGCGGTCCTCATCGCTCAGATCAGCATCTTCGTAGGTCATCAGCACCCGCCGGGCATCCAGGAGGGTATTCAGTTGCTCATCGCTGTGCTCGGGGCTGGTATCATCCAGCCTGGCGTTATGCCCCTTGATACCGACGGACTCGAGAAAGCCCAGGGAGGTGAGGGTTTCCGGGCTGTCAAAGGCCATCTTTACCAGGGTACGGTCAACGAAGTTACGGAATAAGAAAGGTTTCTCGGCATACCACTCATGGGCGGCAAAGGCCCCGCCCAACAGAGTTATCGACAGCAGACCGATCCCGGCCCGCTTCAGCATTTTTTTCATGTCATCATCCCTGAACTGAACCAAGTTTATGCTCAGTCTGCAAGCTATCAGGCCAGAAGGCTCGCTACAATTTGTTTACGTTTCAAAATACTACAGAGTGTCATTAACCAAATCGGTCGCAAAATAGGACGCTGGTAAGCGAGCGGGACCCGCACGACGGACAAACTTGCGAGAGAAGCTGGGTCGAGACTTTAGACGGAATACAGGAATATCCATTGAAATAATAAGTGCTTAAGCTCTAGTATGAGGGTTACATTCTCGCCAGCGACTTTGGCTGGCGACACTCCAAAAAAAGACAGTTGCAGGATGCAATGATGGCTACTCGCTTCCCCCTTTCGCTGACGCTGCTCGCTCTCGCCGCTCTGACCCTGTCCGGCTGCCAGAAACCCCAGGTCACCATCGAACCCAAGCTGGTGGTCGTGGAGGAGGTGCAAACCGCCACGGTGCCCCTCTACGGCAACTATGTGGGGGTCACCCGGGCCTCGCTGGATGTGGAAGTACGAGCTCGAATCAACGGCTTCGTGGAGGAGCGCATCTTCGTCGAGGGCAGTGCCGTTAAGGCGGGAGACCCGCTCTATCAGATCGATGACAAGCCCTACCTGGCGGTGGTTAACCGACTCAAGGCCAAACTGGCGTCCCAGCGCAGCATCTTGGAGAAGGCCCAGCGTGACGCCGACCGGCTGCGCCCCCTCTATGAGCAGGACGCCGCCAGCCAACTGGACTACGACAACGCCCTCTCCGCTTTGTCCCAGGCTAAATCCAACCTGGCCGCCTCCAAGGCGGAGCTGGAAGAAGCCGAGCTGGAGCTGAGCTACACCAAGATCCAGGCTCCCATCGATGGTCTGGTGAGTCGCTCCGAGGTGGACATCGGTGCCCTGGTGGGCAGCCAGGGACAGTCGCTGCTGACCCGGGTGCGCCAGGTGGACCCCATCTACGTCAACTTCAACATGTCGGCCCTGGACTACCTCAACGCCCGGCGGCGCATCGTCAGTGAGCGGGCTAAGCGGGAAGCGGAAACCGAAGGCAAGACCGTCGAAGGCTTCGTGCGCATCACCCTGCCGGACAACAGCGAATACCGCTATTGGGGGGACGTCAGCTTTACCGACCCCTCGGTCAACCCGGACACCGGCACCTTCGAGGTTCGGGCGGTACTGCCCAACCCGGACCGGGAACTGCTCCCCGGCCAGTACACCAACGCCCGCATCAAGCTCTCGGAACTGGAGAACGCCATCGTCATTCCCCAGAAAGCCACCCGGGTGGACCAGGGGGGCGTCTACGTGATGGTGGTGTTGCCGGACAACAAGGTAGAGCGTCGCTTTATCGTCATCGAACATCAGGGTGAGGAGGGCGTGGTGGTCAAGAGTGGCCTGCGCGCCGGCGAGCTGGTGATCATCGAGGGGATGCATAGGGTACAGCACGGTCAGTTGGCCGAGCCCCTGACCGCCGAGGAGTACCAGTCCAGGGAGGATGCCAAGGAGAAAGCCCAGGCCCTGGAGCAGCAGCAGATTGAGCAGCAACAGGCACAGGAGCAGGAGTGATGGCCCAGTTCTTCGTCAATCGTCCGGTCTTTGCCAGCGTCATCTCCATCGTCATCGTCCTGCTGGGACTGGTGGCCATGTTCCAGCTGCCCATCGATCAATACCCCTACATCACCCCGCCCCAGGTAAAGATCTCCGCATCCTACCCGGGCGCCACCTCGGTGACCGCCGCCGAGTCAGTGGCCACCCCGCTGGAGCAGGAGGTCAACGGGGTGCCCAACATGATCTACATGAGCTCCAAGAGCACCAACTCTGGCAGCACCAACGTCACCATCACCTTCGATGTGGGCACCAGCCCGGACCTGGCGGCGGTGGATGTGCAGAACGCCACCCAACAGGCGTTCGGCAGCCTGCCCATCGATGTGCAGACCGAAGGGGTGTCGGTCTCCAAGGAAGCCTCGGTGGAGCTGCTGAAGCTGGCGCTGACCTCTGACGATGAACGCTTCGATGAGATCTACCTGAGTAACTACGCCACCATCAACATCACCTCGGCACTGAAACGGATCCCTGGGGTGGGCCGCACCCGTAACACCGGCTCGCGCAGCTACTCCATGCGCATCTGGCTCAAGCCGGACATGATGGCCGGCTACGGCCTGACCACTTCAGACGTGATTGGCGCCATCAAGGCGCAGAACAAAGAGAGCCCTGCGGGCACCATAGGCACTCAGCCCAACAGCGACCAGCTGTCACTGACCCTGCCCATCACCGCCGCCGGCCGCCTCTCCAATGTGCAACAGTTCAACGAGATCATTGTCCGCGCCGACGCCGATGGCTCACTGATCCGCCTGCGCGACATCGCCCGCATCGAGCTGGGTTCCTCCGCCTACACCCTGCAATCCCAGCTCAACGGCGCCAACGCCACCATCGTCCAGGTCTACCTGCTGCCCGGGGCCAACGCCCTGGAGGTGACCCGCAAGGTGAAGGAGACCATGGCGGAGCTGGCCACCAAGTTCCCCGCCGGAGTGGAGTGGCAGGTGTTCTATGACGCCTCGGAGTTTATCGAGGACTCCATCTCCGAGGTGGTCAAGACCCTGGTCGAGGCGCTGATCCTGGTGGTGGCCGTAGTCTATCTGTTCCTGCAGAACTGGCGCGCCACCCTGATCCCCGCCATCGCCGTACCCGTGTCCCTGATAGGCACCCTGGCAGCGATGCTGGCCTTTGGCTTTACCATCAACACCGTCAGCCTGCTGGCCCTGGTGCTGGCCATCGGCATCGTGGTGGATGACGCCATTGTGGTGGTGGAAAACGTCGAACGACTGATGAAGGAGAAGGGGCTGAGTGCCTCGGCGGCCACCAAAGTCGCCATGAAGGAGCTCTCCGGTGCCCTGGTGGCCACCAGTCTGGTACTGGCGGCGGTGTTTGTTCCCGTCTCTTTCCTGGCTGGGATCACCGGCATCATGTACCGGGAGTTCGCCGTGGCCATTACCGTGTCGGTGCTGCTCTCCACCCTGGTGGCCCTGACCCTGAGCCCAGCCCTGTGTGCCATCCTGCTCACCGCCGAAGAGAGCAAACCCAACGCTCTGTTCCGCTGGATAAACCGGGTACTGGACTCCGCCACCAACCGCTACGTCTCCCTGGTGGGGCTGACCCAGTCTCACGCCAAGCGCAGCTACCTGGCCTTCGCCATCATGGTGGGCGGGGTGTACCTGATCATGAACCAGCTGCCCGCCAGCTTCATGCCGGACGAGGATCAGGGGCGCTTCTTCATCGACATGACCCTGCCCGACGGCTCCACGGTCAACCGCACCCAGGAGGTGCTGAAGAAGGCTGAGCAATACGTGATGGCCCATCCGGCGGTGGCCTACTCCTTTACCCTGGCGGGGGAGAACCGCCGCTCCGGCTCCAACCAGGCCAACGGCCAGTTTGAGGTGATCCTCACGCCCTGGGAGCAGCGCAAAGGCGAGGGGTACACGGTCAAGAAGGTGATGCATCAACTGCAGAAGGATCTGCACCAGGTGCTGGAGGCGGAGTTCAGCCTCTACCTGCCCTCGGCGGTGCCGGGACTCGGCAACGGCTCCGGGGTGGAGATGGAGTTGCAGGACACCTCGGGCACCAACTTCGAGGGACTGATTGAGAACGCCAAGGAGCTGGTGGAGCAGCTCAAACGCCAGCCGGAAGTGTCCCGGGCCGGGCTCTCCCTGCAATCGGCCATTCCGCAGTTGAAACTGTCGGTGGATGAGGCCAAGGCGATGGCCATCGGCGTCACCGTGTCCGACATCTACAGCACCATCAAGACCTTCACCGACTCCTCCACGGTCAACGACTTCAACCTGTTTGGCCGGGTGTACCGGGTGAAGATCCAGGCGGAGCAGGAGTACCGCCAGTTCCCGGACCAGATAAAGGACTTCTATGTGCGCTCCAGCAGTGGCGCCATGGTGCCCATCGGCGTGCTGGCCGAATATGACTACAGCGTGGGGCCGGCGTCGGTCACCCACTACAACATGTTCTCCAGCGCTTCCATCAACGTCACCCCGGCACCGGGCTATGCCACCGGTGATGTGATCAAGGCTATCGAGCGGGTTGCCAAGCCCCTGCTGCCCAACACCTTCCGCTACGAGTGGAGCGGCCTGACCTACCAGGAGGTGCAATCCGCCAACCAGACCGCCGTCGCCGTCACCCTGGCCCTGGTGTTCGTGTTCCTGTTCCTGGCCGCCCTCTATGAGAGCTGGACCATCCCGGTGGCGGTGCTGCTGATCGCCCCGGTGGCCATGCTGGGGGCGGCGTCTGCCACCATGGTCAGTGGCATGGAGAGCAATCTGTTCTTCCAAATCGCCTTTATCGCCCTCATCGGCATGGCCGCCAAGAACTCCATCCTGATCGTCGAGTTTGCCAACCAGCTGCATCAGCAGGGGCGTTCCCGGGTTGAGGCTGCCCTGGAAGCGGCGGCATTGCGTTTCCGCCCCATCCTGATGACCTCCATGGCCTTCATACTTGGGGTGCTGCCACTGGTGCTCTCCACCGGCCCTGGCGCGGTCAGCCGTCAGTCTATCGCCATCCCCATTCTCGGCGGGATGATTCTGGCCACCAGCATCGGCATCGTGCTGGTGCCCCTGTTCTTTGTCACCTGCGCCGGATGGCTGAGATCCCGCAACAGGCCGCCAACGCCTGAGCAGGTACAGACAGAGGAGGCACGCCCATGAGACTGCTGCCCCTGACTCTCGCCCTGGCCCTCAGCGGCTGTGCCGTCGGCCCCGACTATCAGCGCCCGGAGCTGCCGCTGCCGGAGCACTTCGACGCGACACCTGGCGTTGGCGCCCACCTGGGCACCCTGCCCTGGCGCCAGTTCTTCCTCGATCCACAGCTGCAACAACTGATAGACCAGGCGCTGAAGGACAACCTCAGCCTGGAGATCACCCGCTCCAGGCTTCAGGCAGCCCGGGAACAGACCACGGTCACCGACGCCGCCCTCTACCCTGAGCTCAGCCTCGGCCTGTCCGCCGAGCGGGAGAGCGACAGCGGACTGACCAGCAGCGATCCGGAGATCGCCGACACCTTTAACCTGGACGGCATGGTGAGCTGGGAGGTGGATCTCTGGGGCGCCAACCGCCGCCGCAGTGACGCCAGTTACGCCCAGTTGCTCAGCAGCAAACAGCAATTGAACCTGACCACCCTGAGCCTGGTGAGCGACGTGGCCAGCCGCTACTACGAGTGGCTGGACATCGAGCAGCGCTACCGCATCTCCAAAGACACCGCCAGAGTCAGATTGGAGGAGTTGAAGCTGGCGCGGTTAAGGAAAGAGAACGGGGTGATCTCCGGACTGGAGGTGCGTCAGGCTGAGGTGGAGTATCAGTCCGCCCGAACCACCCTGCCCGCTTTGGACTTTGATCGCCACCAGAAGCAGAATCAGCTGAAGCTACTGCTGGGCAGCTACCAGCTGGAGACCCAGTATCAGATGCCACAAGGGCTGTCCGCCCTGGGGATCACCGACGTGCTGGCCATCGGGGTACCGTCGGACATGCTCAGCCAGCGACCCGATGTGGCGGTGGCCGAGCAGCAGCTGATCGCCGCCAACGCCTCTCTCGGAGTAGCGGAAGCGGCCCTGTTGCCCAGCTTCACCATCAGCGGCAGCTATGGCATCGAGAGCGAAAATTTGGGAGACATTCTCGACAGTGAAGGGGTGACCTGGAGTCTGCTTGGTGGCCTCACCCAGCCCCTGTTCAATTCAGGCAAACTCAATGCCCAGAAACGCATCGCCGCCGAAGAGCTAAGGCAAGCGGAGCTGGCCTACCGGGAAACGGTGCTGACCGCCTACACCGAGGTGAGTGATGCCCTGGCCAGTGTCCGCCGCGCTCAGAGCGCCATGGAAGCGCAGCAGGAGCTGGTCAACGCCTCACAGGAGTATGTCCGTCTGGCCAGGCTCAGGTACCTGAACGGGGTGGCCACCTCACTGGATCTGCTGGACGCCCAGCGTCAGCTGTTCAGCGCCCAGCTGGCCCTGAGCCAGCTGCAAAGGGACCAATTGCTGGCCCACATCAACCTCTACCGCGCCCTGGGGGGCGGCCTGGCCGCCGCCCCGGAGCCCACTCAGGCGGGCTGAGGCTGCAGCCTGGTGACAGGCCGGGCGTCGATGGGCAGGTGCAGCAGGGCGGCCGCAAAGGCCAGCACCACGGTGCTCCACCAGATGGGTTCATAGGTGCCGTAGTGGTCGTAGATGCAACCACCGGCCCAGGCCCCCAGGAAACTGCCCACCTGGTGGGTAAAGAACACCAGCCCATAGAGGGTGGAGAGGTAACGGGCACCGAAAATCTGCCTGACCAGGCCTGAAGTCAGCGGCACGGTGCCCAGCCAGCAGAAACCGATGGCGGCACCGAACAGCGAGGCGGTGGCATCGGTGACTGGCAGGGTCACGAAGGCGGCAATCACCACGGTGCGCGCCAGGTAAAGAGCGGTCATCACGTAGCGCTTATCGAAGTGATCCCCCATCAGGCCCCAGAAGTAGGAGCCGAAGATGTTAAAAATCCCCACATAGGCCAGTGCCAGGGCAGCCACCTGGGCCGACAACCCCTTGTCCGCCAGGTAGCTGGGCAGATGGGTGGCGATGAACATCACGTGAAAGCCGCAGACGAAAAACCCCGCATGGATAAACCAGTAACCGCGATGGCGAAACGCCTCTTTCAGGGCCTGTTTCAGGGTCTGGCTGTCCTGGGGTTCGGCCACAGCAGAACCCTCCCCAGAGGCTGGCTTGATGAAGGAGGCAAAGGCCACCATCAGGGTGCAGGCCACGGCGAACAGCTCCATGGTGACCCGCCAGTCGAAGTGGGTCAGCAACGCTTGGGCGCCGGGGATCACCGCAAACATGCCGAAGGAGCCTGCCGCCGTCGTCAGGCCAAACGCCTTGGCCGCGTGCTCGGCGGGCACCGCCCGGGCCACCGCCCCCAGGATGATCACATAGCTGGTGGCACTGAGTCCCAGGCCCACCAGCCCCCCCAGGGAGACATAGAGCCAGTCGGGCTGGGTGGTCAGGGCGGTCAGCAACAAGCCCGAGCCATACGCGATGGCGCCCGCCACAATGATGCGGCTGGGGCCGAATCGGTCTGCCGCCATCCCCACAAAGGGCTGAAAAGCGCCAAACAACAGGTTCTGCAGGGCGATGGCGAAGGAGAAGAACTCCCGGCCAGTGCCAAAATCCATCACCATCGGAGAGAGGAAGATGCCGAATGACTGGCGAATGCCCAGGCTGATGATCAGCACGCCGATGCCCATCCACACCAACAGGGGGAAACGGAAAATACTCATGGTGACTCTACTCCGGCAATGCTCAGTGGTTGTGGTGGTGGTTGGCGTGATGGCCGCTGCCACCGGTGGAGTGGCACCCTGACCCCATCGCCTGACTGGCAAACGCCTCCAGCAGGGGATCGCACCGGTTTACCACAATCAGCACCAGGACCAGCACCAGTGCCATCCGCACTAGCTGCATCAGCAGGGATTGAGAGCCCACAACACCACCTCGACCAAAAAAGTGGGCAAATTCTACGCCTCGGCGCAGGGCGGGGCCATAGGGGAAAGGGGTGAAGATTATGCAACTTAATTATGCATCAGACGCATGGTTGCGATGGTGTTAATGCATAAGTAACAACGAGTTACCTATCTAACTGAATTTGTTAAAGAGAAGGCTTGGGCCAACAGCTGGGGGCGCCTCACTCCAGGCGCAGATCCAGCCACACCAGCCGGTGGTCCGAAGACGCCCCGCGGCCTTTGACCAGATAGGCAAGTTCACTGGCGGACTCAGGCCAGAACACACCGCCGTTCACCACATCGATGCCCGCCCTGGAGGGCAACAGGTAATCCACCCTGGCGCGCCAATCGGCGGTATGACTATGGCCCTGAGGGTTATCCGGTGAGTGCTGGGCGCCCCCCAGGCTGGTGGGCTGCAGATCGCTGTTGATCGAAGGGTGGGTCAGCAGCTGCTCGATGGCCCCGGGCAGAGAGCGTCCCTCAACCGGCGAGGCGTTATAGTCGCCGGCAATGACAAAGGCCGCCTGCTGCGCCAGCCCGCCACTGAGGCCCTGGTCATCCTGCAGATAACCGCTTCGATTGGGGTCCACATAATCTGCCCACAACCGAATCTCATCGAAGTTGCGGGCAGCATTGCGCCGCTCCGGCCCGTCAAACACCGGCGGTGTCGGATGGGCTGCCAGCAGGTGCAGTCGCCTTCCCTTCACCTGGATCGGCAGGTCCCAATGACTCTTGGAGGAGAGCCTGAGCTGGCGCCAGGTCTGCTCGTCATAGAAGGGGGAGCCATCCGGGTGCATGGGCGCCAGGGCGCCTGGCATCTGGTGCCATGGGAATAATCGGAAGCTGCGCACCGAATGGGTGTCGATGGGAAAACGGGACAGCACCAACATGCCGTACTGCCCCGGATAGTGACCAAAACCCCAGGCGTCGCCGCCGGTTCCCGAGGCGGTGCCGTCCCCGTCGATGTCCAGGGGGCTGGGCTCACCGCTGTTCACCGGCGCAGTGTAATAGTGGCGGAAGTGGATGGGCCGCTGACCATTTTGCGACACCGACAGGTAGCGGCGCTGAAACGCCAATGCCCCGCGGCGGGGATCCTTGATGTAATCAAACTCATTGAGCAGCAGGATGTCGGGCCGCACCCGCTGAATGATCTCGGCAATGTTACGGATCTGGCGATGACGACCGGTGCGCAGCCGCTTCTCCAACGCCCTGGGATCAACGGCCGCCTCCCGGTGGCGGTAGTTATCCGCCTCCATGCTGACATTGAAAGTCGCCACCCTCAGGGTGGGGGTCTTAGCGCTCATAGGGTGGTTTGGCCTGCCGGGAGAAAACCCAATGGTAACAAAGTGCTGGTAAAACGATACAGCCAGAGAGGTGCAGAAAACTTGCACAATCCCCATGGGACGGGTAACCTGCGGCGTTTTTTTAATTTTTCACTGGGAAAGCAGCGCCTTGATCATCGCCTCCAACATCACCATGCAGTTCGGGGACAAACCCCTTTTCGAAGACATCAGCGCCAAGTTTGGCGGCGGTAACCGCTTTGGCCTGATCGGCGCCAACGGTGCCGGTAAGTCCACCTTTATGAAGATCCTCTCCGGCGAGCTGGAGCCATCCGCCGGCAACGTCAGCCTGGAAGCCAACACCCGCATGGCCAAGCTGGGCCAGGATCAGTGGGCCTTCGAAGAGTACACGGTAATCGACACGGTGATCATGGGCCACCAGGAGATGTGGAAGGTGAAAGCCGAGCGCGATCGCATCTACAGCCTGCCTGAGATGAGCGAAGAGGAGGGGATGCTGGTTGCCGACCTCGAGGTTCAGTTTGCCGAGATGGATGGCTACAGCGCCGAAGCCCGTGCCGGTGAACTGCTGCTGGGTCTGGGCATTCCCGAGGACCAGCACTTTGGCCTGATGAGCGCCGTTGCCCCCGGCCTGAAGGTACGAGTACTGCTGGCCCAGGTGCTGTTCGCCGACCCCGACATCATGCTGCTGGACGAACCCACCAACAACCTGGACATCCACACCATCCACTGGCTGGAGGAGGTGCTCAACGGGCGCAACTGCACCATGATCATCATCTCCCACGACCGTCACTTCCTGAACTCGGTGTGCACCCACATGGCGGACATCGACTATGGTGAGCTGCGCATGTACCACGGCAACTACGACGAGTACATGACCGCCGCCGAGCAGGCCCGTGAGCGGATGCTGGCAGACAACGCCAAGAAGAAGGCGCAGATCGCCGAGCTGCAGAGCTTCGTCAGCCGCTTCTCCGCCAACGCTTCTAAGGCGCGCCAGGCCACCTCCCGAGCCAAGCAGATCGACAAGATCCAGCTGCAGGAGGTGAAAGCCTCCAGCCGCCAATCTCCCTTCATCCGTTTCGAACAGGAGAAGAAACTGTTCCGTAACGCCCTTGAGGTGGAGAAGCTGTCCCAGGGCTTTGATGACGGCCTGCTGTTTAACAACCTGGAGCTGCGGGTGGAAGTAGGCGAGCGCATCGCCATCATCGGTGAAAACGGCATCGGCAAGTCGACCCTGCTCAACACCCTGGTGGGCCGCATGGAACCCAAATCCGGCACCGTGAAGTGGTCTGAAAACCACAACATCGGCTACTACGCCCAGGAGCATGCCGCCGACTTCGATACCGACCTGAACCTGTTCGACTGGATGGGACAATGGGCCACCGAAGGCGCCGACGAGCAGACCATCCGCTCCTTCCTGGGCCGGATGCTGTTCTCTCAGAACGAAATCAAGAAATCCACCCGCGTCATCTCAGGGGGGGAGCAGGGGCGGATGCTGTTCGGCAAGCTGATGATGCAAAAGCCCAACATCCTGGTGATGGATGAGCCCACCAACCACATGGATATGGAGTCCATCGAGGCGCTCAATCTGGCCCTGGAGAATTACGCAGGCACCCTGCTGTTCGTCTCCCACGATCGCCAGTTTGTCTCCTCCGTGGCCACCCGCATCATCGAACTGAAGGCGGACGGCATCACCGACTTCCACGGCACCTACGATGAGTACCTGCGCAGCCAGGGCGTCGAAGGCTAAAGACAGCTGCCCGGGACGCCTTGTCCCGGGCAACCCTACCCACCCACTTCGAGCATCGGCCTCAGATCCGACGAATGGCGTACCCGCACTATTTTATGGTGTAACTCCGCCCCTCCATGCAAGCCTTGAATGCCCGCTCATACTGGGCCATCTGCCCCTGTTTCTCTGCCTGTTTATCGGCCTGAGCCTGCTGATTGGCGGCTTCAGCCCTGCGTTTCTTGGCACCGCCTCGCATCACGCCCACCGCAGCGCCGATGGCCGCGCCTTCTCCGGTATCACCCGCAATAGCACCAACAGCAGCCCCCGCAGCAGCCCCGCCCAAAGCCCCCCGGGCCCTTTCACCACCCGTTTCCGCCTTGGCCGGAGCCGGCTCACTCGCCAGTTTAACCGGGTCCACGCCGGTGTTGTCGGTCGCCCAAGCCTGGCACTCCATGGTGTCTTGCTTCTGTTGTTCACCACTCTGACCAGCCGCCGGATAGATAATGTAATCCTCAGCAAGACCACCGGCAGAGGGAAGGGTCAATATCAAGACCAAAACGATGCGTTTCATGATCAGCTCCAAAAATAACCAACGCAATGAACAATGATAGCAACCCACTGAATCTGTCCTGAACCTCTATCACATGGGTGTGCTAGGGCATATCGGCCCTCGGCCGACACCCTTCCTGCAAAAGAAAGCCGCACCACACCACAAATTAAAGCATTGATTTATTGTGATTTTGCACCATGACATACGTCATCTTCCTTACCCCAAAAGCCGATATCCATATCTGTCAATTGGCAGCGGCACATCCTGGCTGACGGGCAGAACAATCCCTCCCCGAGTCGACCAATAGCCCTTGAAGCGCCTGCTTCAGCCAGTTCAGGCCCGGGCCACTTTCCGCTCCCGGGCGGGTCACCAGATCCACAGGCACCTGCCACGCCTGAGTATCAAACTCCGGCTCAAGGGGCAAAAGCCGGGAGCCAAACACCGGGTCCTGGGTCAGGTGCTGCGGAATATAGCCCCAGCCGAAGCCACGACTGGCCAGCTCGGCCACCATATAAAAGTTATTGGTGCTCCAGGTATTTGGACTGATGGCGGGAAAATCCACCATCAGGCTGCCGCCGGTGCCCCCGACCAGGATCTGCCGATGCAGACTCAACTTATCCAGAGTCAGAGGCTTCTCTGCAACCAGGGAGTGGGAGGGAGACACCACGGCCACAAAGGGGAGACTGCCGATATAGTTGGCATTGAGCTCTGTCGGATAGGGGATCTGGGAAAACATCAGCCCCAGGTGCGCCCGGCCACTGCCAACCAGCTCGACCACATCCGGGCTGACCGCCGTGAGAAACTCCAGTGAGGTTGAAGGGAAGCGCTCACTGAAACAGGCCAGCACAGACTCAAGACCCGGCATCATCAAGACTTCATCCAGGGCGATCACCAGCTGGCTCTCCTCCCCCAGGCTCAGGCTTTGGGCACTGCTTTGAAGCCGCTGATGATGCAGCATCAGCATCTGTGCCTGCTCAAACAGAGCCTGCCCCTGCTCGGTCAGCACCGGCGAGCGACCGCTGCGATCAAACAGGGTGAGGTTCAGGTCTATCTCCAGGTTGGCAATCCCCTGGCTGACCACAGATTGCGCCTTACCCAGCTTACGCGCTGCCGCAGAGAAAGAGCCCTGCTCCACCGCAGCGATAAACATGCGTAACTGCTCCAAGGTATACATATCTACAAAACCGATAGCTTATAACTTTTACCTATCATAATAAAAAATAGAATAGGCGCCATAGCCCAATTTCAGGAGCCCCATATGTCTACCAAAGAACGCATTCTCCACACCCTGCTGTTCGAAGCCTTCGCCCTGGCGATCATCGTCGGCCTGGTGCCGCTGTTTATGCAGGTGCAAACCCACACCATCGCTGGCATCTCCATCGCCATGTCACTGATTGCCATGGGGTGGAACTACGCCTACAACCTGATGTTCGACAAGATGTTCGGAGAGGATCGTAACGGCCGCTCTGCCCTGGTACGCCTGGGCCATGGGCTGGGTTTTGAGCTGGGCCTGCTGCCCCTGACCCTGCCGGTGCTGATGTGGTCACTGTCCAAAAGCCTGTGGGAAGTGCTGCTGCTGGATATCGGCTTTATCCTGTTCTTCCTGGTCTACGCCATCGTCTTCAACTGGGGTTACGATAAGACCCGCGCCGCCTTGATGACCCGAAACATCAACTGCGAAGCTGCTAAAGAAGCAAGTTAAGCGAAAGCGCCCCGTCCAAGCTCCCAGTTTTGCCGCTCAGCGTGAGCGGCATCACCCCACCCCGAAGCCAGTCAGAATGCGCCTCACAAGAACAGAAAATGACCAATTTTGGCCATTTTCTTTTGTTACTATCCAGTTGTCGTTGCCTGTTTCCAACGATTATGGGTGTCTCTATTGGACCAGGAGTTTTAAGCCTGAACCCATCGAATGACTCTCCCAGGGGCTAATGGAAGTCAGTGAGCCTGATGCCCCGGCATTTTGCCGACCACCATCCTATGTCGTAGGCCAACTTATCATCCACAGGCCGACCGCATACACCGGCAATCCCTTGTTGCTCCAAGCACAGGGGATTTTCTTTTTCTAACCACCGGGTTCTGTGCGCTAAAACTCAAAATTGCATCCAGGGCTCCTCGGCCCCTCTGCAAATTGTCGCATTTATGCAACAATCCTCTTTCATTCCGAAGCGACTCTGTTGGATGGCTATGAGGCTACTGACTTTACTGTTTCTGCTGATTCACCTGATTCAACCCGTCCAGGCCATCGAAGCCAAAGAGCAGTTGGCACAATGGATGACAGGCAGTTACAGCAGCGAGACCCAGTCAAAGGAGCTTCGCAACTACTTCAACCTCAAGCTGCATATCGTCCCCATCTGGACGGAGCGCAGCGACGGCCCCTGGCTCTACTCGGAACACGCCTCCTCCAAAAGACCCGACCGCCCCTTCCGTCAACGGGTGTTGCGTCTTGAACCTACCCCTTCCGGAGTTCTGGTTCACCTGTATGAGTTGCCCACCCCCAAGCACTTCGTCGGTGCCTGGCACTCAAAAGCGCCACTGAAATCGGTTTCCCCGGAGCAACTGCTGCCCAGGCCCGGCTGCAATGTAGCGCTGGTCTATGACCCCAATACTTTAGGCTACAAGGGACGCACCGATTCAGGCACCTGCACCAACCGCATGTATGGCGCCAGCTATGCCCAGACCGATCTGGAGATCTACCCAGATCGCATCATCCGCTGGACCAAGGGGTACGATGACAAGGGACAACAGCTGTGGGGCGCCGCCCAGGGTGGCTACCGGTTCGAAAAGAAAGTCTATTGAAAACGGACACCGCCCCAAAGGGCGGTGTTTTGTACAATTTTTGCTGACTACGACATCTGATCCAAAGAACCCAGCAGGGAGGAGTACTTCAACAGGCCGGCCATATTGCTGGCATGGAGCTTCTTCATCACGTTGGAACGGTGCACTTCGATGGTGCGCACCGACACAAACAGGGTGTCCGCCATCTGCTTGTTGGTGTAACCGTTGATCACCAGGCGGAACACCTGCTGCTCACGCTCGGTAAGATCCTGGAGTAGGGCCAGTTGAGTCAGGTCATGGTGCAGTTTATTGCTGTGGGTCAGTCCGCGCTTTACTGCCTCGAACAGCTCTTTGCCCTGAACCGGCTTTTGGAAGAAATCGAAAGCACCGTTTTTCAGCGCTTCCACCGCCATGGGCACATCCCCATGGCCAGTAAGGAAGATCACCGCCAATGGGCTGTTGGCCTCATTCAACTTCTGATGCAGCTCCTGACCGGTCAGTTCAGGCATGCGGCTGTCGAGGATGACGCACCCGGGTTGACTGAGGTCCACCGCCTCCAGAAAGGCACCACCACCGCTGAAGGCATTGACCTTCAGGCCGTAGCCCTCCATCAGGAAGGTCAGTGAGTCGAGAATCGCCTCATCGTCGTCCACCAGATAGACCATCTCTCCCTGGCTCTGGGTCATACTCTTTCCTCGAATTAGTCTTTTCTCATAGAGTGATATCTCAGATCCGACCAATAAGCGATAGCAAAGTCCCTAACTTTGAGTCGCTTCACATTGAATCCGGCGCCGACTGGCTTATGTTAAAACCATCATGAAATTGAGTTTGGATCAAGCCGTGCGCATCGCCACCCTGTGGATTGGACTACTGAGCCTGTTACTGCTGCTTCCCGGATCACTGCGGGCTGCCGAAGAGGCTGAGCAACACCTCAAGGTCGGCGTCCTGGCCAACTGGGGCTACCTGCAGGCAGAAAAACGCTGGCAGCCGATGATGGACTACCTCACCGAGAAGGTGGACGGTGCTCGCTTCAGTGTGCGCCCCGGCTCCTTCGAGGAGCTGAACGCCGCCCTCGAGGCTGGCGAGATTGAGTTCATCGTCACCAACCCCGGCCAATACCTCTATCTCTCCAACCAGTTCCCTCTCTCCTGGTTGGCCACCATGCGCTCGCGCAAGCACAATGGCGCTACCTACGCCATCGGCTCCACCATCATAGTTCGGGCCGACAGCGACTACCGAACTCTGTATGACCTCAAGGACAAGGTGGTGGCCGCCAGCGGCCGGCATGCCCTGGGTGGCTACCAGGCGACCGTTGGCCTGATGCACAAGCTGGGTATGACCCCTGAGGATTTTTTTAAGGAGGTGAAGTTTCTCGGCTTCCCCCTTGGGCCGCTGATCTTTCAGGTTCGCGACCGCAACATCGACGCCGCCATCACCCCCTTCTGCACCCTGGAGGAGATGGTGGAAAAGGGGGTGATCCGCACCGAGGATTTTCGGGTGATCAACCCCAGTCGCCCCTCCGGCTACGACTGCCAGGTGAGTACCCAGCTCTACCCCAACTGGTCTTTTGCCGCCAGCGAGGAGGTGAGCTACAACCTCACCAAGCAGATCACTCGCGCCCTGTATGAACTGACCCCGGATCACCCTGCTGCCATCCAGGCTGGTACTCTGGGCTGGACCGCACCTATCAGCCAACTCAAGGTGATTCAGCTGTTCTCCAACCTTCACTACCAGAAACAGGAGGTGAGCAAGTGGGACCTGCTGCTGGAGTGGATGGAGGCCAACCGCAAATGGGGGGTAGTATTGGCCCTGCTGTTCGTCATCGCCACCCTGTACCACTTCTGGATTGAGTTTAAGTTCCGCCAGAAGAGCGACACCCTGGTGGAGACCGAAAGGGAGTTGAAGCGTAAAGCGGTACAACTGGAACGACTCCACAGTGCCGCCGTGGTGGGGGAGATTGGTGCCGGCCTGGCCCATGAGATCAATCAGCCCATCGCCGCGATCAACAACTACAGCGAAGGCGGCCTGGTTCGCTTGCGCAGCCAAACCCAGCCGGACACCGAGATGCTGGCCCTGCTGGATAAGATCAACCAACAGTCCCAGCGAGCGGCGTCGGTGGTGCAGCGAATTCGTGGCCTGCTCAAGCGCAGGGAGACGGTACTCGAGCGAGTCAACCTGCTGACTCTGGTGGACGAAGGGCTGTCGCTGATGAAGCTGGAGCTGGAACGCCATAGAGTGCAGATCCGCACCCAGGTCAGCGGTGAACCCTACTTCGCCATGGCGGACAGAGTGGGTATGCAGCAGGTGCTTATAAATCTGCTGAAAAACAGCGTAGATGCGCTGTCTGAACTCACCGACCATGAGGGAATGATACTGGTAGAACTGCAGTTCGATGACCAACAGGTCCATCTGAGAGTGATAGACAACGGCCCCGGCTTCGCCGAAGACCCGCAAACCATGATGGCCACCTTCACCACGACAAAAAGTGACGGGCTTGGCCTAGGCCTGGCCATCTGCAGCGATCTGGTGAAAGCCCAGGACGGCGAATTCTCCATCTGTAATAACTCTGACGGTGAGGGCTGTACCGCAGAGGTGATCTTCAAGCGAGCAGTCTAACTCTACTTGCCTTTGCTGTTATGAAAAGAGCCTGGCTCATGAAGCCAGGCTCTTTTTGTCTTCTCAGGACTCACTTCCCTTTTCCGAAGACTTCAGCTCATCTTTGACGGCCTGAAGCTTAAATCTCTCGAAGATTTCCTTCTCCTCCAAAGGTTCAATGTCTGTCCCCCTTGCTTCCAACAGCTCATCAAACAACTGCTTAGTTGATGCGGCATCTATAGTCACCAAAGCACACAGCTGCTTCTTACTATCGATAGTCGCAAAACTAACCTGCTTCACCATAGCGCCATTGATGTGCGCCTTTGATAATTGCTCGGACACTTGTTCGAAACTACTGCTCGACTTTGCCTCGACGGCGGACTCCTTCTCGACCAAGATCTTCTCAATTGATGCAACTCGAATGTCCAGTTGCTGAGCCAGTGCGATTCTAGCCTGAGCCAAAGCCTCGGAACGGTCGATCTGCATATTGCCTGACCAAGGCACACAGGTTGCTGACGCGATACCATCCTTTTCTACAGGATTAAACACCCAACCGGGCACATTATCATTCTGGTTCAGCTGCTTGTTAATTTCTGGCTCTGACTCCGTAGACGCGCACCCAGATAGAAGCGCCAAGCATACTGACAAAGGTAATATTCTTTTCATATCAAACTCCATTCTAATAACTAATCCTGTAACCATCGGACACTCTTCCTGCCACAAAGTCCTCGGGATACGCTCCTTCAATCGCTACGTTCATTGAGTGGATCAACGCTTTGTTGGATCCAAGAAACCTTAATCTAAAGACGGAGCGACCTTTGTCTTGTCTTTGATCAATGATTTTTAAATCATCAATTTCCGTCAGGACTGTGGGCAGAAGTTCACTTTTTGATAGTTCAGAGGAATTAAAAAACACTTCCCGAATCGGACCTCCGACGTTCACCATTTGAAAGAGAGAGTCGATGACAGAAGCCCTAAGTTTTACAGAACCGGTGTGCGAACCAAAGTGGACTTTTATCAGCTTCAAGGTTAAATCATCACTTTCTAAAGGCAATGATATGAGGCTCGGTGTATTCCTCCAATGGCCATACACATTTCCCCACCTGTCCTTAAAGGTAACGTTCAAGTCCAATTGCCCCAGACCTTCAAAACTGACCACCCTTGAATCGACCTCATATATGAGACTCGCTTCAGCCCTGTTGTCAGTCAGTCTCAGATCCATGCTCGACAGCTGTTTAACCAATTCTAACTTTGCTGACTCTCCTTTCGAGCTTACGAAGATAGACGGATATCCAATGTAAGCGGCGATGCTTTCCTCGATGGAATCAATGTCTCTAAGTGCGATTTCAACTTGTAGGGTCACTTCTTCCTTGTTCACTCCAACCGAGTTTCTGCTGAGTGTGACCCATTGATTGACGCCGCTCAGGTTGGCACTGATGAATTGCTCGAAAAGCCACTCCTTTACCGAGTCACTTTTTCCAGACAAATAGCCCTGCATAGCCTCATCTGATGCCAAAGCTTCACCAATAGCAATACGCATCGCTCTTTGCAGTGCGTCTTTCTCAGCATTAGCTCTGGCACTGACCCCCTTTTCAGGTTGAGCTTCTCCCTCCCCGGTCACGGTGACGATGAAACTTTCGTTGTCCTGATCCCACACAAAATCCTGACTGTCTCCATCCTCTGCATCAAACAAAAGATCCACCTGAATCATTCCGGATACACAGGTCTCGTTCCCCCTGAGGAAGTAATCAGATAACGTCATTTCATCTACGTTAACTGAAACTTGGCTACTCATCCCTGCCCTGTCTAACAAGCTTTCATCAGACAAAACGAAGCCAGTCACCTTCGATTTCAGCTTTTCCAAAGCCCGTGCTTTTGCAGAGTTACCTCGGCCATTGCTGCAGCCATAGCCGACAATAGCTTTCTGATCTCCCGCATTGAGATAGCTGGGGCCATTTCCCAGCATCGCTGTTTCTTGCCAACTAGGTTTGGCAACAACCAGAAAAGGAGCTAATAGAATCAGAGCTGAACTCATCGATTTGCAGCACACTCTACTCATCCCCTTATGTACGAGAGTCAAGGAAGTCCGGTGGAGTACCAACAGATACGGCAAATACTTTGCTCGACTCAGAAGGCTGATAGATAGATTTCTTTGCAGCCTGTCGTATCTTGCGAGCAACCTCAGCCCTCTTCCACTTTATGATTCTTCCATTGGAGCTATGAGAGGATGGCGTTACTGTGGCGACTCCTATGGGTTCAACAAAACCCGCTTCATATTGGAATATAATCATCACTTCATTGGGCAAAATGCCCGCGTTACGACCTCTGTCAAGCGAGAGCCTGTCTCCCTTGAACCCGAGCACCTGAGCCGTCGACGGCATCTCAGACAACAGCCTGGTGATGAGAAGGTCGAAGCCACGTGAAGCCATATCGTTCATTACTGACAGCACATTCTCAGAATCTTCATAGTTAAAACCGGTGTAGTACCTGCCATTAACTTCGGAAAAGACAAGGTCGGTTTTTGCTCTGACATCGGTACCATTAACACGAATTTTGCCAATGTTCGGCGAACTCATTTTTTCTTTGGTGAAGGGGTCGATAACTGATGATGTCATCTCAATGGTATAATTCGCCTGCCCATTGTACTCAGCATAAAAGGTCTCGGCAGTTTTTACCGTGTCTATCTTGAGAATGTAGTCAGGGAAGAGAGGCTTAGATGATTCTGCTCGTTTTGCTACAACTTCAGCACCTTGGTCAGACAAAGCTACAGCCATCTCACTTGCAACAATATTATCTCGCGTTACGATGCGAAATCGATTCAGCCCCGCTATCTGATTTTCAAACATATGAACCATTTTCTGGTTGTTGAACTCAGACAACGCGTCTACACCCTTTCCTCTTCCACTCACTCTATTGTCATCAAAATACATCCTGATGACGGAACGCTTCAGCGGACACTGATCTGATTCGTTGGACACATCAAAAGTGCAATCTTGAAGTCCTTGAGTATCAAAATACGCAGGCACTTCAATATCACTATCCTCAAAATCCTCAGCAGCCCTTGAGATTTTTGCCGTAGAGGGACGGTTGTTAATGTCGACCTTTTTGGTCTGGATGCTTGGGGTTGACGCACAACCGGCGATGAACATCGCCGGCAGTACTACCCAATAAGGGTGAAATTTCATCTCGACTCCCAAAGATTAAAGCTTAATCGATTGCACTTCCTGGAGCTCTTGAGCGATTTTAACCACAGCCTGATCCTTGCTGATCATATCGTTTGCCTTAAGGGCCAAATCGACTCTCTTTTGCGCCGTATCCCAGGCATCATTGATTTCTCCGACTTTCAACAACAAGCTCAGTCCGCTCAGGCTCAGAAAATGACTGGCACCCTCCTCCATCATTTCCGACAGCAAGTAAGCATTTGAGGCAATGTTTGCAGCCAGCTCAATGTTCGCATTGAAGATTTCATCATTAGCCTTGGTGTATCTGACGATACGCTTTCCAATTGGCTCCTCTCCCTCCTTCAGCTGGCTGTCAAACGCCAAAATAGCAGCACTGAGCTCTTCAGGAGACCTACCTTCGTTAGCATGTAAAAATGACTGAACGTCACGATGATCTTCCGCGATGGCTCGGTACTCATCCATCACTTTGTATTGATGCTCAAATACGTCCTTGATAGACACGGTGACTTTATCTATCACAGGGTCAATGGCGGGAACCTCGAATCCCACGGCTTCCATCTCATTATGCAGTTGACCTACATATTCATTTCTATCCATCTTGGCCACTTGCTCGGCAGTTAAGCCACTCTCTGGCTCAGTGGAAGCACAGCCAGAGAGAACCAACCCAAGTGATACCGAGATCAGTAACGCAGATTTCTTAAACATCATCTTTTTTCCTTGCTAGGTTTTAGAGTTAATTTTCATTAGGTGTCTGAATGAGTCCTTGCCAATACTTTCTGTCGCCAGAGTCCAAGCTTTTTTCTTGGCTTCTTCCAAAGATGTTTTAGACTTTTCTAGATATGATTTTTGGTAAGAGCCTACTTGAGTGCCGTCATCACTTAAGAACTGAACCTGAACCCTCAATGCAGCCACATGGGATTTTGAATCACGCCCCTGTGATTGCTTTGCGCTCACCACACAGATCAATTGGTTTGCCGCTTTAGGGCTGTAAGAGAACCCTTCGTCTTTCCACTCATTTTGTAAAGCATCGGACAACGGCTTAAAGTGCTGCATACTTTTTACAGTGATGGATGTCGATGCGATCAACAAAGAAAACTCTTTGGACATCGCACTAAACTTGGCTTCTGATGCCTTCAAACTTGCAGACATCAGGACCAGCGATGGCAATAAAATGCGAATTCTTTCCTGCTGCTCCTTGGCTTCTGCCAATGCAGAAATCCGCCCCAGGCCAGTTAATATTTTGGCTCGTGCTATTTTATCTTCGAAAGTGTCAATGCTTCCGCGTACTGCCTTGGCATTCAGAGCCAGAAACTCGGCTTTATCCACACGAATAAGGAGGTAACTCTTTCCTTCAACTGTTTCCTGATTGATGACCTCTAGATTCCCAAAGTGAAATTCATCCGTTACCGCTACCGACTTTTCTTTGTAGGAACTGTTCCCTTCCCCGCCACTCTTTTCAAGCAGAGTTTCACTTTTACTTTTTACTCTCGTATAAAACTGCTTTGAAACATCAGCTAGAGCATTAACTCTTGACTCAGAAACACTGTCTCCGACACCAACTCCAAACCAGAATCTTTCATCTTGCGAGGGCGGTGAAAGATACCAATCCGGAAAGGAGAAAGCAGGATTGGAATATGAAACCAGATTCATGATCAAGGCAACAAAAATAAGCCTGGAGCATAGGGATTTTGAAGATTTAAAAGACATGCTACCGAACTACCTTCCTGTTGTTCTTGTTAGCGTCATACAACTCTTTGGAGCGCAAGTTACTCTTCCATGACCAACTTGCGTGCTAGAAGCCATGAGCTTCGTTAGATTCGAATCCTATACTTTAGAAAAATTTAAATCAACCTCTTGAACACCAACCAAAGAAGATACATGCTAGTAAAATCATTAACTTCCATCACTAACAGCTATGTCAACCACCGGCGAAGAACGCGATGAAAACGCTGTAAACCAAGGACTGACGGCCATTGGAAGAGCTCGATCAAGCTTTTTGTATCTGATTGGGCTCATGATTGCCTTTGGAAACTGGAATGATACAAAAGAGATATCCATCACAATTTACCAAGTTATTTTAAAGAGTTTTACTCACCAAGTAGAAGAAGCAAAAGTACACTCGATAAATGTAGGGAATTACCTGCCCTATATAGAAAAAAGCCTAGGTCCCCCAAGGGTAATCAAACCATCCAAAAACCACAAAGGAGTTCAGTTTCGTTACTACCACAATGATAAATATTTACTGACGTTAATGGCGCAAGGCGACCGAATCCAAGGCGTGTTAGTACAAGCGATGAATGTTGATAGCCCATTGAACTTAGCGGGCCCATTTGCGCCCACGGTGCCTTATACAAACATAAGACTGTCGACACAAAAATTGTCAGAGATTCCCTTTGAAGACCCAAGAATCAATTATGACAACCATAACCTGACCTACTACATGGAGCGTCATGAGCTGGATAAAAGTGGCATGTTCCTCGCCTTATACCTTGGCAGAACTGAGTATGGCGAAGGTGAGCAAGCACTAGGACGAGCGTTGAGTCAGTTATCCACATCAATAAGCGTCAATCCAGAAAGCAGCTATAAAGCAGTGAGGGACATTCGAGAATCGTTTTCGCCAAACTTTTACTCTATCTCAGAGTTAAGTAGTGAAACCGTTGCGGAATCACTGCTCACAACCCATGAGATTAAAACACTTTTCAAGTAAACACTTCTAGGAGCTCTATCAAGGATGAAAAGCCTATTAAGAAGCTGCCTCACCGCCTATGCCATGGCTGCCTTAGTCACTGCATCAACCGCAGTATCTGCCGATAAGCCCCAGACTTACGAGGAGTATCGTGCGCAGCAGCAAGAAGCTATTAACGCATACAAATCAAAGAGGACGGAGAGTTACAATGCATTCAGGAGTGATTACATAAAGGCCTATGATGAGTACAGGCTGAATCTTCTAAATCAGTGGGATGTAGTCAAGCAAAGCAGCCAGAAAGTACAGGTCAGCTACAGCGAGCAGAATTCAGTGAGAAGCGAAATAGACTTCGAGGGGAATGAAATTCGCATCTCTGTCGTTCACTCATCTGAAGATACACCTTCCACTGACAAGATCGTTAAAGCTTTGGAAGAGGTAGCCAGACAAAGCGTAGCGGAAGCCCTGAGTGCAGATCCAGTAGAATCCAAGCTAAGTAACTCAAAACACCCCGGAGCCACTACCATACCGAGAGCTCCGGCTCTGCATAAAGAAGTATTTGAATCGGAGCAAGCCCCCGGAAAAGCCATAAATGCCATGGTTTCTAAGGCATCAACCACAACCAGAAAAAGAGAGTATAACGCCGAGAATCTGGATGCCATGCTCACGCAAATGTCACCAGAACAACCACGAAATAGCCGAGATATAGAGAGCTCCGAAGGAACACTTACAGGCAATTCATCCGAGGAACTCGAGAAGCGAAAGAAAAAACTCGCCAAAGAGTACAGGAAGAGAGCAGCGGACCCGACAAAAAAGAGTATCACTACTTACTACATTAAAATGCCAGACAGCAATGAGCTCGAGAAAGCCCAGCCTTTCCTTGCTACCGCACAGGAGGAATCAAAGAAGTGGGGTCTGGACCTTAACTTGACCCTGGCCATCATGCGAGCAGAAAGCAGCTTCAACCCGATGGCCCGCTCACACATACCCGCATTCGGATTGATGCAAATAGTTCCTTCAAGTGCCGGGCTGGATGTTAACCAAAAAGTACACCAGCAGTCTTCAATGCCAAGTGCGGATGAACTGTATCAGGCATCTACCAACATCCATTATGGTACTGCCTACTTAAACATATTGAATAGTAGCTACTTAAAGGGCATCAAAGACCCTACCAGCAGGCTCTATTGCGTTATATCAGCCTACAACACCGGCGCAGGAAACGTCTCCAAAGCCTTCACCTACAAAGGTAGAAACGTCAGTGCCGCTGTGAAGGTCATCAATACCATGACCCCAGATGAGGTCTATGACCATTTGATGACCAACTTACCCTATAAAGAAACTCGCACCTATCTCAGGAAGGTCAATAACTATAGAAGTGAATATGCAAATTTAACCAAGGACATAAAGCTATAGTCCATAGCAGGGCAGTGCAGAGATTCCGACCTTTGCACTGCCATAGACTTACTTCAGTAGATGCATCCGCATCGGCCACAACTTGGGCATTCGAGCAGTCCAGACAAGAAAAACAGCCCTCCTCCCAGATATGGCGCTCTGCCATAGCCATTGCCCATAAAACCACGTAATGTTGGCCGTCAACGACACCAAAACGAGTGAGAGTCCCATGTCCGATTCCAACAAGGCGTTTTTCGACCGCGCCAACGCCCATATCCACCTGGCGAATGACCACAACAAGGATCCCGAAATCCAGGCTGGCGAAGTGAGCGCTTCCTTCATGTGGGCTCTGGCCCGTTACAACGCCTGGTTCGGCGCTTCCGGTTTTAACAGCGCCGAGGAGATGACCGTTCGCAAAGAGGAGATGATGGAGTACTACGTGGAAGAGTATCGCAAGATGCTGGAAGCCAACATGAAGGACTACATCGAGAACTTCGACGGCTACATGAAAAATCAGGGCTAAGAACCCTCTCTCGAAAAGCGCCCAGTCGGGCGCTTTTTTGTATCAAGAATCATTCTCTTATCTGCCCCGCTGATATTTTGTGGTTTACCACAATAGACAAACTCCCAATTACTCATCGCTCAAAAATCGAACTGCGAAAGAGATCACAAAGCGTTAACCAATCAGAGTGATATGTGGTTTACCACAATACCGACCCTTGCCTGCCCGTTCGACACTGACCCTGACAACTGAGTATCCCTCCCGCTGATCGCTGCACCCGGTGAGCGGGGAGACCCATCAAAATCCAAAAGGGGAATCATGATGAAACTCGATCGGCGAACCTTTATGAAAGGGGCCGGGGCAAGCACCGCAGGTTGTGCTCTGGCCAGTCTGCTGCCGGGCACCCTGGGCGCCCTTGAGCAGACCGAGCTCAAGGGTTCAGCAATTGAGGTGAAGAGCATCTGTGAAATGTGCTCCACCCGCTGTCCTATCTCCGCCCGCATCGTCAATGGCAAGAATGTCTCTATCCTGGGTAATGCCAACGCCAAGTCCTTCGGCGGCGCGGTCTGTGCCCGTGGCGGCGCCGGCCACAGCCTGCTGTACGATAAGCAGCGCCTGGTGAAGCCCCTGAAGCGCGTCGGTGAACGCGGTGAAGGTAAGTGGAAAGAGATCGAGTGGGATGAGGCCTACGCCCTGATCGCCGAAAAGCTTGGCGCAATCAAAGAGAAATACGGCCCGGAATCCGTCGCCTTCTCCTCCAAGTCCGGCTCCAACCACAAACACCTGTTCCACCTGGCCAAGGCGTTCGGCAGCCCGAACACCTTCAACCACGGCACCACCTGTCCTACCGCCTATAAAATCGCCGCCTTTGCCATTTTCGGCACCAAGATGAAACGGGATCTGGGCAACTCCAAGTACATCATCAACTTCGGACACAACCTCTATGAGGGGATCAACATGTCCGAGACCCGCGGCCTGATGAAAGCCCAGGCAGACCGTGGCGCCAAACTGGTGGTGTTTGAGCCTCGCTTCTCCGTGGTCGCCGACAAGGGTGACGAGTGGCACGCCATTAAGCCCGGTACTGACGTCACTGTGGCCCTGGCCCTGTGTCACGTGCTGATCAAGGACAACCTCTACGATAAGGCCTTCATCGAACGCCACGTGGTGGGCTTCGATGAATTTGCCAAAGAGATGGCCGCCTATACCCCAGAGTGGGCCGAGTCCATCAGTGATGTGCCCGCCGAGGACATTCGCCGCATCGCCCACGAGTACGCCGCCGCCGCCCCCCATGCGGTTGTAGACTTCGGTCACCGTGCCACCTTCACCACCGAGGAGTTCGAACTGCGCCGCGCCATCTTCGCCGCCAACGTACTCATCGGTAACATCGAGCGCAAAGGCGGCCTGTATGGCGGTAAGAAAGCCAAGACCTACAACAAGTTTGCCGGCGCCGATGTCACTCCAGGCCTGTCCAAGCCCAAGGTGGAGATGCCCAAGCCGACCGCCATACGCATCGACATGGTCGACAAGCAGTTCGCCATGCTGTGGTCCAACGGCGGCATCTACCAGAGCATCCTCGACTCCGCTCTGGACGGTGTGCCCTACAAGACCCGCGGCTGGGTGATGAGCCGTACCAACCCGATGCAGACCATGACCGACCGTGCCCGGGTGGTCAAAGCGATGAACGCCATGGATTTCATCGTCAGCTGTGACGTCTATGTCAGCGAAACCGCCGCCTATGCCGACGTGATTCTGCCTGAGTCCACTTACCTGGAGCGCTCCGAAGAGATCTTCGACAAGTCCGGCAAGAGCCCCGCCTACTACGTGCGTCAGCCCGTAGTCGAAACCATTGGCGATACCCGACCCTCCTGGCTGATCTGGAAGCAGGTCGCCGACTCCTTGGGCCTGGGTCAGTACTTCCCCTGGGAGAACATCGAAACCCTGCAACTGTTGCAGGTGAAAAAGGACGCCAAGCTGCTGAATCGCATCAAGCAGGAAGGCTACGTCAGCTTCGGCAAACCTCTGATGCTGCGCGAGCCGGAGATGGTGGCCAACTTCGCCGCCCAGTACGACACCGCCCGTCCGTTGGACGCCGATGGCACCTACGCCAGCGCCATGAAGTTCAAGACCCCCAGCGGCAAGATTGAACTGACCTCCGCCAAGGTGGAGGAGATGGCTCCCGGTCGCGGCATCATCAAGTACCGCGAGGTGAACCTGAAGAAGGCGGACGAGTTGTTCTTCATTCAGGGTAAGACCGCCATCCACACCAACGGCGCCACCCATAACGTGCCCTATCTGGCCAACCTGATGTCCGACAACGCCGTGTGGATCCATCCGCTGACCGCCGGCCTGCTGGGGATCAAGAGCGGCGACGCCATCCGCCTGCACAACGACGTAGGCAGTGAAGAGGGTAAGGCCCTGGTGACCCCAGGCATCCGCCCGGACACCGTGTTTGCCTACATGGGCTTTGGCTCCAAGAACAAGGAGCTGGCTCGAGCCTTTGGCAAGGGCGTCCACTGCGGCAACCTGCTGCCTCATGTCACCGCTCCGGTTGTAGGGATGAACCTGCACACCACCGGGGTGAAAGTGGAAAAGATCTAATCGGAGATGGTCATGAAAAAACGCTATGTAATGGTGCACGACGAGAACAAGTGCATCGGCTGCCAGGCCTGCAACGTGGCCTGCCGCAGTGAGAACAGCATCCCTGACTCGGTGACCCGCCTGCAGGTGCGCATCGAAGGCCCGGTGGGCAACTTCCCCAACCTGGCGTACAAGTACCACCGCGTATCCTGTCAGCAGTGTGAAGACGCTCCCTGCGTCAAGGTGTGCCCCACCGGTGCCGCCTACGTGGGCGACGATGGCATCATCACCATCAACGACAAGAAGTGCGTCGGCTGCCAGTACTGCATCGCCGCCTGTCCCTACAAGGTGCGCTTCATCAACCCGGAAACCCGGGTTCCGGACAAGTGCAACTTCTGTAAGGACACCCGTCTGTCCCGAGGTGAACAACCAGCCTGTGTCAGCGTCTGCCCCACCGATGCCCTGGTTTTCGGCGACGCCGCCGACCCAAGCAGTGAAGTGAGCCGTCTGCTGGACACCCAGCCTAACTATCAAGACAAGGTCCACCTGGGTACCAAACCCCGTGTGTACCGCATTCCCGGCAAGAAGGGAGGGATCAACGCATGAATGTACTCTGGGGATCCATGGAACAATACGATCCGGTAGTGTGGAACTGGATCATCGCGGTCTACCTGTTTATGGCCGGACTCTCCGCCGGCTCCATGCTGGTAGCCATCGGCCTGCGCTGGTACAAGCAGAGCCGCGGCCTGCCCGTTGACGGCTTGCCGGTCATCAAGGCCTCCGCCGTTATCGGTCCGCTGGCCATTGTGGTGGGCATGGCACTGCTGGTACTGGATCTGACAAAACCCTTTGAGTTTTATCTGATTCTCATCAACTACAACCTCACTTCGGTGATGGCTTGGGGTGTGTTGCTGCTGCTGGCCTACATCCCACTGGTGTTCATCTACTCCGCCCTGGTGTTTGAGAAGTCCCTGGTGTCGGCCATGCCGTCACTCAAGGGGATCATGGGCGTGTTCCGTGCCATCGAAGGTGGCCTGAACAAGTTGATCTTCGCCCTGGCCATCGGCGTCGGTGTCTACACAGGCTTCCTGCTGTCGGCCCTGATCAGCTACCCAATTTTGAACACCGCGGTTCTGCCCGGTCTGTTCCTCGCCTCCTCTCTGAGCGTAGGCTCCGCGGGTAACATTCTGGTGGCCACCCTGTTCTTCAGTAAGAAGTCCTCGGACTGCATCGAACAGGTGCACCGCATCGAGTACCCGGTTGCCTTCAACGAAGCGATGCTGCTGGTGCTGCTGTTCGTCGGCCTGAACTTCTCCGGCCCCGCGGCCCAGGCCGCCCTGGCAGCCATCAGTGACGGTACCTGGGCCCAGGTATTCTGGGTTGGTGTGGTCGGCATTGGCCTGGGGGTCCCCGTACTCTCCAGCGTCTTCGCCCCCAAATCCTGGAAACACAGCAAACCCTTCCTGGTGACTGTGGCCAGCTGCACCATCATCGGCGTACTCGCCCTGCGTCACTTCGTGGTCTACGCCGGCCAGATGTACACCAGTTAATCTTCATCCTTGCATAAGCAAAGGGGAGGCGTGAGCCTCCCCTTTTTTGTATCCGTACCGGGAGCGCTGCCTGAGGATAGACAGGCCGTGGACAGGCCGAATCTCAACGACGGCCCCCAGGCTCCAGTACCGACACCCTCTGGTAGTGCACAGAAAAAAATCAGGCTCCCGGACACCATAAAGGTAGAGACACCCAGCATAAACAGCGCTCAGAAGCCCATCCGGGAGAGCAGAACGGCCGCCACCAAAACGAGCAGAGACGCCCATCAGGACAGAGCAATATTGGTAAACAACTAAGGAGTCAAAAGCTGTCTAAGCCAAGCATCGACCACTGGCCGAACGTCCTCGGACACCACTACCCCCATGTGGCTGAGGCCGGGCAGGACCTCAATCTTCGCTTCGACCAGGGGCGCCAGGGTAGGCTGGAACTGCTCGGCAACAAAGGCTTCATCTTCACTGCCCACCAGCAGCAGGGTGGGCTGAGTGATGGCGGCCAGATCCTGTCGGTAATCTCTGGGGGCAAAACCGATCATCAACCGGTAGGAGTAGGTCAGGGTTTCAGTGCCATCACGATAGGGCTCAGGCATATCGAACGCGATGGCCGGCAGATGAGACAACCGATCAATGCCCAGCCTCTGCAACATGCTCAGTCCAATGATTCTCGCGGTATAGGGGCGAGCCCAACCGCCGGAGTTGGGCCGAACCGTTGGTGCGTCGTACCTTAAAAAGGGCGCCAGCAGCAAATAGCCGTCCACCAGGACGCCATACTGGCTCCCGGCAAAGCGAATCGCCAGGCCACCGCCGGAGGAGTGCCCCCCGAGAATCACCCTGGCCCCCGGCTGGTGCTTGCGGATCGCCGCCAGCAGGTCCGCCAGATCATCCTCCAGTTGATTCACATAATCGATGTCTCCACGGCGCATGGGCCAGTCCCCGTGGCCACGAAGGTCTGGGGTGACCACCTGGACAATGCCACTGTCACTCAGATAGCGGGCCAAGGGATAGAGGTAGCGGCTGTGCCAGCCTGAGCCGTGCAACAGCACCAGTACCAGGTCGGAGTCTGCAGGGTAATGCCTATAGCTGAGTGTGGTGCCATCTCTGGCGTCAAAGCTCTGCAACCCAGGCAGGGCAGCGTCGTCCAGCCTGAGCTCATCAAAGGCCAGGGACTCTCCTTCGGTATCAGGTGAAGAGGGCGTGCCCAAGATAACCAGCAATCCGGCCACCATCAGATAGCCACCAATGAAGGTCGCCACAATTCTCAGCGTCATGCCTGACATCTCATTGCTCCCCTGGCGTGTGCTTTACGCTAAAGTATCAAGATACCCCACAGCGAGAAAGACAATGAAGAAACTGGAGTTTTACGTTCCCAAGCCTCACCTTGAGTCAGTGCTGGAAGCGCTGTTCCATGCCGGAGCCGGACGCATCGGCAACTACGACAGCTGCTGCTGGTACACCAGTGGCACAGGCCAGTTCCGGCCCCTGGAGGGGGCCGATCCCTATGTACACAGTGGTGAGCAGGTTCACCGGGAAGAGGAATACAAGGTGGAGCTGGTGTTCCAGGCCTCACTGCAGACCGAAGTGATCTCGGCACTGAAACGAGCCCACCCCTATGAGACCCCGGCGTATCAGGTGCTCAGCATCGAAACCTGATCCCACTCAGTGGGCGGCTCTGCGATAGAGGTGGCGCAGCGCTCCCACAAGATCCCTGCGGCTTACCATCCCCACCAGGTGACCATTGTCCACCACGGGAAAGTGACGGGGGTGCCAGGAGCGCCCCTCACGAGCTCGCTCCTTCAAAGGCATGTTGCTCAGGGTGACGGCACTGCCATTGCCATCGATGGGGTAGAGGGTATTAGGGTCCACGCAGATGCGCTCTGCCAGGGCCAGCAGATCATCTTTCGGCGTCAATACGGTCACCTTACGCTGCATCAACTCGCACACCTGGGCACACTGCTCTGGCTGGTAATCGTGGAGCCACAGATCCAGCAATAGATCATGCTCACTGAGCACACCCACCAGCCGACCATGGGCATCGATAACCGGGGCAGCACCGAGGCGGGCCTCCATCAGCTTATCCAGGGCATCCCCGGCATCGGTATCGGGATGGAGCACGACTTCAGGCTCGTGCATCACATTGGCGACAGTCAGAGATTGGGACATAGGGCACCTCCTGTTGCTGGCGGCACCGCAACTCCCTGCCAGGGCGCCGCTTCCTTTACGACAAATCTCTTTCTATTAACTCTTGTTTTCCCACATATTAGCTCTCATGTGGAGGAATTTATTGATGTGACCTCCAGTTTTATTCAGTGAAATTTATAAAGCCAGTTAACTGTGGTTCAATGCTTTCTGAACTGGACTAACTTCGAACCGGAGCCATCAAGGTGCGTTTCTCTCTCAAGCAGCTGGCGGTATTCAATGCCGTTGCCGACCTCGGCAGTGTCAGTAAGGCCGCTCAGACCCTCTCTTTGACTCAGTCGGCCACCAGCATGTCCCTGTCTCAGCTTGAGAAATCTCTGGGCAGACCCCTGTTTGAGCGCCAGGGCAAACGCATGGTCCTCAGTCACTGGGGCAACTGGCTGCGCCCACGAGCCAAACAGCTGCTGCACGATGCCCGCCAGATTGAACTGGGCCTCTATGACCAGCACCTGATCAGCGGCGAGATCCAACTCGGCGCCAGTCAGACTGCCGCCGAGCACCTGGTTCCGGAGCTCATCAGCCGCATCGACGGCGATTTTCCCGAGATCCGCATCGAGCTGACGGTAAACAACACCCAGAAGGTGATCGAAGGCGTCCTCAGTTACCAGTACGACATCGGCATCATTGAGGGACGCTGCGACGACAGCCGCATCTGTCACGAGGTGTGGTGCGACGACCACTTGGTGATCATCGCCGCCAAGCACCACCCCTTTGCCCGCCAGAAGCAGATCAGCGCCGCCCAGCTGGAGCAGGCCAAGTGGGTCCTGCGTGAGCAGGGAGCCGGCACCCGGCGCATCTTCGACAGCGCCATCCATGGACTGGTCTCAGAGCTGGATGTCTGGCGTGAATATGAACACGTGCCTGTGCTGCGCACCATGGTGACCAAGGGCTACTACCTGAGCTGCCTGCCCTATCTGGACGTGGCCGCCCAACTGGAGAGCGGCGAACTGGTGGCGCTGGAGGTGCCCGGACTGGACATGACCCGAACCCTCTCCTTCGTCTGGCGTGCCGATTCCGCAGACAACCCGGTCCGTGAGTGCATCCGTCATGAGGCCAAACAGCTGCTCTCGCGCCTGCCCAGCGCCCGATAACTCAGTAAAACCCTTGATAAGGCGCATCAATTTTGCTGATGTGGTGCCGCCCACCTTTGTGATCAGCGTCACACCAAGTCATCTTGAAAATGGGCGACAGCGCCCAACAATCCGCACTTGAGCTGCGGGAAACAGAGCCGCGTTCAAGTTCATGCTGAAATCCCCCATTTACCGCGGCACTGATCTTTCACCCCCGGGGTGGCAATGTTAAATTATCTAGCTACTACCAGCCTGCCAACGGAGCACACAGTGAAAGGACAGATCCTACGAGAGATGAAAGTACTTGCGGCCATCGAACCTGAGTTTGAGGTTCAGCGCCGAGTCGCCTTTATCCAGGGGAAACTCAGGGAATCAGGATGTAAGAACATCGTTCTCGGGATCAGTGGCGGTGTGGACTCCAGCGTCACCGGACGGCTGTGTCAGCTGGCGGTTGATGGCCTTAACCAGGGCAAGGAAACCCCGGAGTATCGCTTTATCGCTGTGCGCCTGCCCTACGACATACAGAAAGATGAAGATGAGGCGCAGATGGCCTGCCGCTTTATCCAGCCCAGCAAGCAGGTGGAAGTGAACATCAAGGCCGGTGCCAACGGCATTCACGCCGAAACCCTGGCCGCGGTCACCGCAGCCGGCATCGAGCTGCCCAGCGAAGACAAGGTGGACTTTGCCAAGGGCAACGTCAAAGCCCGGATGCGCATGGTGGCCCAATATGAGATCGCCGGCCTGGTAGGCGGCCTGGTGGCCGGCACCGATCACAGCGCCGAAAACGTCACTGGCTTCTACACCAAACATGGCGATGGTGCCTGTGACCTGGTGCCGATCTTCGGCCTGAACAAACGCCAGGTCCGGCAGATGGCCAGCTACCTGGGAGCCCCGGAGCGCCTGGTGGTCAAGGCGCCCACCGCCGATCTGGAGTGCGACCGTCCCGGCCTGGAAGATGAAGTGGCCCTGGGACTGACCTATGACCAGATTGACGACTTCCTCGAGGGCAAACAGGTGGCAGCGGAGGTGGAAGCCCGCATCATCGGCATCTACAAGGCCACCCAACACAAGCGCCAACCGATTCCCACCATTTACGATTGATACAGAAAAGCCCGCGAAAGCGGGCTTTTTGATGTGCCTCATCCACTCAGGCGATGGGGTAATCGGTATACCCTTCGGCGCCACCGCCATAAAAGGTGGCTTGAGCGGCATCGTCCACCGGTGTCAGCGCCAGCCCCTCCCGGCAGCGACGAACCAAATCCGGATTGGTGATAAAGGGCTGGCCGAAGGCGATCAGATCCGCGAGCCCCCTGCTTAGCATCGCCTGACCACTCTCCAGGGTGTAGTTGCCGGCCACCATGATCGGCCGTGAGTAACGTTCTCGCAGCTGCTCACGGAAGCTGTCCGGCATACCGTTGCCGCCGCCCTCGGACAAGTGCAGATAGGCCAGCCCCAGGGGGGCTAACGCCGCCGCCAGCTTGAGGGTCAGCTCCGGGAGCTCCGGATCCAGCCCGCCACTTCCGCCGACGTAGGGGGAGAGGCGCAGGGCAGTTCGCTCTGCGCCGATCGCCGCGGTCACCGCCTTGATCACTTCCAACAGAAAGCGCTGTCGGTTCTCCTGACCGCCACCATAGCGGTCACTGCGTTGGTTGCTGGAGCGACACAAAAACTGCTCCAGCAGGTAGCCATGGGCACCATGGAGCTCCACACCGTCGAATCCGGCTTCCATGGCATTTACAGCAGCCTGGGTGAAATCGGCGATGGTGGCGTCGATGTCCTCCTGGGTCATGGCTCGCGGCTCACCGGTCTCGATCATGCCAAATCCCCCTTGCGGAAGCGGCCCATATACCCGGTCTGGCACCTTCAGCGCTGAGGGTGACACCGGCTGCTCGCCGGCAATGCTGGCGTGGGAGCGGCGCCCCACATGCCAAAGCTGGATGAAGATCTTTCCGCCTTTGGCGTGCACCTCATCGGTCACCCGCTTCCAGCCATCGATCTGTGCCTGAGTGTAGATCCCCGGGGTTAGCGAGTAACCTCGGGCCACGGTGGAGATGGGCGCCCCCTCGGTGATGATCAGCCCTGCGCCGGCCCGCTGGCCATAGTACTTCATCATCAGCTCGCTTGGCCTGTCTCCGGGCTGGTCGGTGCGGGCGCGAGTCATGGGAGCCATGACAAAGCGGTTGGCCAGCGGGAGGCTTCCCAGCATGAGGGGGGTAAATATCATCCATGTACTCCTTGGTGAGGGTGGGTGCAGCGGCGCTCCGTCATCTGCGGTGACCCTGACGATGTCGCGGCGCGTCCGGGAAAAAACCAGGAGAACGGTACCATCACCCCACTGGTTCGAACAGGGGGGCACACGATCTAAGCGGGAGGGGTTCGACACAAAGCCCGCAGAAGCGGGCTCTTAGGGTCAGCCTCAGACTGGCAGGGTGTGCTCCCCCTGCCACAGCAGCTCCAGGGGTTCCCGCTCACGAATCAGGTGCAACTGCTCGTTGTCCACCATCACCTCGGCCACCCTGGGGCGACTGTTGTAGTTGGACGCCATGGTAAAGCCGTAGGCACCGGCACCACGCACCGCCAGCAGGTCTCCTTCGGCCAGCGCCAGATGGCGCTCCTTACCGAGAAAATCGCCGGTTTCGCACACCGGGCCGACGATGTCGTAGATTCGCTCCTCGTCCGGACGGGGAATCACGGGCACTATCTGCTGGCTGGCACCATAGAGGCTGGGCCTGAGCAGGTCGTTCATGGCGGCATCGACGATGGCAAAATCGCGCTCTTCGCCCTGTTTCAGGTACTCCACCTTGGTCACCAGAATGCCGGCGTTGGCCATGATCGCCCGCCCAGGCTCCAGGATCAGCTTAAGCCGACGGTCGCCCAGGCTGGGCAACAGCGCCTTCACGTACTCGGCGGGGCTGGGCGGCGTCTCGTCGGTATAGGGCACCCCAAGGCCACCGCCGAGGTCCAGATGTTCCAGCTCAATGCCCTGCTCTGCCAACTGGTCCATCAGCCCCAGCAGGCGCTCCAGGGCTTCCACGAAGGGGCGGGCCTCGGTCAGCTGGGAGCCGATGTGGCAATCCATGCCGGTCACCTTGAGGTTGGGCAGCTCATCGGCCCGGCGATAGACCGCCACCGCGCGCTCCCAGGGAATACCGAATTTGTTCTGCTTCAACCCAGTGGAGATGTAGGGGTGGCTGTTGGCATCGATGTCGGGGTTGATCCTCAGAGACACCGGGGCCTGAAGCCCCATCTCGCCAGCCACCCTATCCAGGCGCTCCAGCTCAGATTCAGACTCCACGTTGAAGCAGAGAATGCCCGCTTCCAGCGCCTGGCGCATCTCGGTTTCGGTTTTCCCCACTCCGGAGAACACCACCTTGGCGGGATCGCCTCCGGCCTGAAGCACCCGGGCCAGCTCACCGCCGGACACAATATCGAAACCTGACCCCATGCGGGCCATCAGGTTGAGGATGGCCAGATTGGAGTTGGCCTTCACCGCATAACAGATGAGGTTATCCCGCCCACCCATGGCATCGCTGAAGGCGTGCCAGTGGCGCTCGATGGTGGCCCGGGAGTAGAGGTAACATGGCGTACCGAAACGCTCGGCGGCCTCGGACACCGAAACCGACTCTGCCATCAGCTGTCCGTCTCTGTAGTTGAAGTAGTCCATATCAAGCCCTTTCAGTTTGGTAGTGGTTCTCTCCACCCTCCCGGCGGCGCAGCAGCCCCACCAGAACCATCAGGCCCAGACAGCTGATCAGCAATCCGGCGGCCACAGAGCCAGTAAAGCCCAGTACCAGATAACCTGCCAGGGCCAGACCCGCAGCCATCACCGCATAGGGCAGCTGAGTGGCCACGTGATCCATGTGATGGCAGGCGGAGCCAGTGGAGGAGAGGATGGTGGTGTCGGAGATGGGGGAGCAGTGATCGCCAAATACCCCTCCGGCCAGAGCCGCAGACAGGGCAGGCACCAACAAGGAGGGCTCCAGGGCCAGCGCCATGTTGGCGGCAATGGGCAACATGATGGCGAAGGTGCCGTAGCTGGTGCCGGTGGAGAACGCCGCGGCGGCGGAGATCAAGAACACCAAGGCCGGCAGCAGAGGCTGAGGCAGGCTTTCAGACGCCAGACCCGCCAGGTACTTGCCGGTTTCCAGGTCGGCAATGACCCCGGCGATGCTCCAGGCCATCAACAGGATGTAGACCGCAGGCAGCATGGAGTGCATCCCCTTGATGATGGCGCGGCCAATCAGCGCCGGAGATACCCCTTGGGCAATCATCCCCAGAGCGGTGATCACTATGGTGATGCTGCCTGCGGTCGCCATGGACCAGGCACCGTCGGCATTCTCCAGGGCAGCAATCAGGGCGAAGGGTTCGCCGACGGCCTCCAGCGCCATGTCGCCGGAGAACAACATCAAACCCACCACCAGGCTCACCAGCAGCACCAATGGACCTGCCAGATTCAGCACGGTGCCGCTACGGGCCTGCTCCAGCCCCAAATCTTCTCCGGCAGGGGTACCCTTTTGTGCATCCCAGAGCTCTCCGGCCTGGGCCCGGCGCTCCGCCGCCGCCATGGGGCCGATATCCAGGCGGAAGTAGACCACGCAGAGCAGCAGGGCCAGGGCGGTCAGGGCATAGAGGTTGAAGGGGATCATCTGGGCAAACAGTGACAAGGCAGTCATCTCGGTCAGCCCATGGCTGGCCAGCAGAGCCGCCAGCAAGGACATGATGTAAGCCCCCCAGGTGGAGATGGGGGAGACGACACACACAGGCGCAGAGGTGGAGTCGATGCAGTAAGCCAGCTTTTCCCGGGAGATGCCGTATTGATCGGTCACCGGCCGGGCGACGTTGCCCACCAGCAGGGCATTGAAATAGTCATCGATGAAGATCACCGCCCCAAGGAACAGGGTCATCAGCTGGGCATCGCGACGGTCACGGATGCGGCGACGGGCCCAACGGGCAAAGGCCCGGGTACCGCCGGATACGGAGATCAGCGCCATCAGGATCCCCATGGTCATCAAAAAGCCCAGGGTATACAGGTTCCAGCTGGCGAAGCCGTCACCGTCCCACACCAGGCCGCTGGCTCGGGAGGTCAGTTCAGACAGGACCACCGAGGGAGCAAAATCCGCCAGCATGATGATTCCCAGAAGAATCCCCAGACCCAGGGAGAGCAACACTCTGCGAGTTACAATTGCCAGGCCAATGGCGGCCACGGGAGGCAGAATAGAAAGTGCCGAATCGGCGTAACTGATTAAAGCCATCGTTTCTCTTTGTCTTATAAGTACGATGGAGGCTGCTGACAGTGGCGATGTGCCACGGACGCCACCCACGGGAGAGAAAAGGGGTGACGACGTCCTTCAGTAGCGCTCCACAGTAAATTCAATCCCCAATATCCGTTTGGGATTTACCATGGCAGTGCTGCACCTGTTAGATACAGCCCCAGCGACCGGGGATGACGCCCCTGCCACTTCGGCATCGACTCCTTTCTCTCGACCTCATCGGGTGTCACCCTAATTCGAGATACTGATAGGCGATGCGCCTCTACTGTTACCCAGTGCGGGTAACGATCTGTGTGTTACAGCCTATAACAGAATCTGTTTCGAACGCCAGTAAAAAGTTAAGAAACCGGCATTTAGACCAGTTTCCCGCCCAAAACCCACAAAACAGTCACTTTTAGCCAGAGGAGGTTACATCCCGGCTTCCTGGGCAGATTGAGCATCAGGCAGGGCAAAAAGCGTGATCGGGATCTCGTCACCGTTTGGTCATCCCCTTATACTGAGCGCCTTTCACAGACGAGAGCCCGTTGATGTCACACCCAAGCCCAAAACTGTTCTCCCGGCCCCTGCACGCCCTGTTCTGGCTGACTGCCCTGGTCTGCCTGCTGCCGGTGATCAGTTCTCCCATGGCCTTGGTGTTGGGCATAGTGGCCGCCAGCCTGGGCGCCATCCCCAAGGGGGTGAACACCGGCGCCCTGGCCAAGAAGCTCCTGGCCTTCTCCATCGTCGGCCTGGGTTTCGGCATTCAGTTGGATCAGGCCATCGAAGCCACCCGGGCGGGTCTGGGCATCATCGTCGTCACCATCTTCGGAACCCTGGCCCTGGGCACCCTGATGGCCCGGGCACTGAAACTGGACAGTAAGACCGGTCACCTGATCGCATCGGGCACCGCCATCTGTGGCGGCAGTGCCATTGCGGCGGTGGCCCCTGCCATCGACGCCGACAGCAAACAGGTCTCCCTGGCCCTGGCGACCGTGTTCGTGCTCAACTCCGTCGCCCTGTTCCTGTTTCCCGTAATCGGCCATCTGGTGGGGCTGAGCCAGGAGCAGTTCGGCATCTGGAGTGCCATCGCCATCCACGACACCTCCTCAGTGGTGGGGGCCGCCGGAGCCTACGGGGATCAGGCGCTGATCACCGCCACCACCCTGAAGCTGGCACGGGCCCTGTGGATCATCCCGGTGGCCTTCCTCAGTGCCCTGGCCTTCCGCAGTCAAAGCCGCAAACTCAGTGTGCCGATGTTCATTCTCTACTACTGTGTGGCCATAGGTGTGGCCCATCTGCTGCCGCAGATGGCGCCGGTATGGGAGGGGGTCTTCTGGGCCAGCAAACGCCTGCTGGTGGTCTGTCTGTTCCTGATTGGTTGCGGCATCACTGCCCGCCGACTGAGAGAGGCGGGACCAAAACCGCTGATGTTGGGAGTGGGCCTGTGGCTGGCCATCAGTTCGGTGTCACTCCTCTACCTTCTCGCCTGAGGCACCCAGCACCACTGCGAGCACAGCAACGAAGCCCAGCAGCTCCAGTGTCGCCCTGATCATCCCTTCCGTGGTCAGGGCCACCACCGCCATCAGCGGCAACAGCAACCACAATGCCCCCTGTCTCATTACCCAATCCTCTGCGCATTTTCAGGGGATCATCATGGTATCCAGGCCAGCAGCCATCAAACGCCATTTCGACTGTTATATTCCCAAAAGCTATATAAAACTAAATATTAATAACTACGTGCCGAAGCCGATCTTCGGCTTGAAACCAGCCAGCCCTCCAACATGTTCAGCCTCAGCGCCAGTCCGTAGTCCAAGTAGAAAGGGGGCCTTACGTCATCAGGCTCACCACAACCTGGAATGCGGCGAGCCAAAACGCATCTTTACCGGCCCCAAATTCAGGGAGTCCTAGCTTTAATCCGCCACCGGGCTTTACACACCTGGCGGGGATTTTTATAGTAGCCGCCTCTCTGTCCGGAACTGGCCCGCTGTGGGGCCGAAGTAGTTAAAAGGATCCCCAAATGATCAACGTATTTGGCCATAAGAGCCCTGACAGCGATTGCGTCAGCTCTGCCGTGATTGCCGCCCACTGGCTGACCGCCCGTGGCAAAGACGCCACCCCTTTCCGCCTGGGTGAAGTCAGCCGTGAGACTCAGTTCATCTTCGATTTCGCCGGTGCTGAACTGCCTCCGCTGCTGGAGAAGCCTCTGAAAGGCGAGCAGGTATACCTGGTGGACTTCAGCGAAGCTGAGCAAGCCCCAGATGACATCAACGACGCCGACCTGGTGGGCATCGTCGATCACCACCGCCTGGGCACCCTGACCAGCGCCGCGCCTCTGGAAGCCTGGCTGATGCCTCTGGGTTCCTCCGCCTCCGTGCTGTTCGAGCTGTTCGCCATCCATCAAGTTGAGATCACCCAGCCCATCGCCCGCCTGATGCTGGGTGCCCTGCTGAGTGACACCGTAGGCCTGAAGTCCCCCACCACCACCGACCGCGACGCCGAAATCGTCGAGCTGCTGGCCCCTCTGGCCGGTGTGAATGTGGAGTCCTTCCTGGCCGACCTGCTGGCTGCCAAGACCAATGTCGAAGGCCTGTCCACCGAAGCACTGCTGGACAAGGACGTGAAGAACTACGAGATCGCCGGTAAGTCCACCACCCTGGGTCAGCTGGAGCTGGCCGACTATGGTCAGGTGGAGCACGCTCTCGAAGAGATGCAGGCGGTGATGAACCAGCGTGTGGCCGACAAGGGCCTGGATCTGGCGGCACTGATGCTGACCAACATCCGCTCCGAGGAGACCCGTCTGCTGGTTGCCGGCCCTCTGGCCGACACCCTCAAGGCTGCCAACGGCGACAGCCTGACCTTCGCCGGCTTCCTGAGCCGCAAGAAGCAGATGCTGCCCTGGGTTACCCAGGTGCTGGCCGGCTAAGCCGACCCAAAAACAGAAAACCGGCCATCAGGCCGGTTTTTTTATGCTGTCGCGAAAAGGCTGACTACTCCTTGATGGTGAAAGTCTTATAGCTGTAGTTGCCATCAGGCAGCTTGGTGGCCAGGCCATACTCGCCGTTGGTGAGCAGGGTATAAGCCGCCGGGTCCCCCAGTTGAACCTTCTCCGGGGTATTGAGCTTCCACTCCTGCTGAATCTCCTCCAGCCGTCCCTCGAAGGCCTGAGCCCCCAGCAGGGAGGTGAGCGCCCAGTAGGTGTACTCGGTCACCATGCAACTGTAGTCACAGGTGCTGTCGTCATAGGTGTACCAAGCCCCCTCCGGGTACTTGGCGGGAATGGCGGTAAAACGTCCGCCCCGGGCCTGGTCCATGGCATCGGCAATCTGACTCTCCGGTTTTTCGCCAAAGATCTTGGGGTACACCTGAGAATAACCACCATGAGTGATCAGGTGCAGCACCTCCTCCAAGGTGGCATCGAAAACGCCGGGCTTGGAACCACCGGGATGCACCTCGGCGCCATAGAGATCCTGAACGGTCCCCTGACCATCCAGCTTGTCACCCAACGCCTCCATGTCAGACTCCTTGGGCACCATCACCAGAGTCGCCTTGCTGGCCACCAGCTTCTCCACCACCGCCTCGTTATCCACCAGGCCGTTTTCATCGTTGTCCAGGTACTGGGCCATCACCTGAGCGGCGTGCAACATCTTGGTGCGATCGATGTTCGCCGTGGCCCGAATGGTCACTCCGAATACATCGATGGAGAGGGGAAGGGCTTTCTCCAGAGCAGACTCGCCTGTGGTCGGCGGCGTGGTGCCACCACTGCCGGTGTTGTTATTGCTGTTACTGTTACCACTGCTGCCGTTACAGCCAGCCAGGACCAGGGCGGTCGCCAGGGCCAGAAGGGTCGGTTGCTTCACTGGGGCTCCTTAGTGTCTTAGGTGGGGTCAAACTGAGACTAACCCGCCGCCAGTTGGCCAAGGGTAAGGAGGCGCAACCTGGGGTAAGCAACTGTAAGAAGGAGAGAATGGTTCTGTTTCACCATAATCAGATTAAATAGTTATTTAACCAAAGCGACTATTTATCTGCACCAAGTTGGTGATAAAGTAATCTGTTCATCCCGAAAAAATAGGAAGTAGAAGTATGAAGCTGGAGTCCCTTGCACTGCACCACGGCTACGAGTCGGAAGCCACCACTAAGGCGGCAGCGGTCCCCATCTACCAGACCACCTCCTACACCTTCGACGATACCCAGCATGGGGCCGATCTGTTCGATCTCAAGGTGGCGGGCAACATCTATACCCGCATCATGAACCCCACCACAGACGTATTGGAGAAGCGGGTTGCCGCCATGGAGGGGGGCATCGGCGCACTGGCCCTGGCCTCGGGCATGGCCGCCATCACCTACGCCATCCAGACCCTGTGTGAAGTGGGCTCCAACATCGTCAGCACCAGCCAGCTCTACGGCGGCACCTACAACCTGTTTGCCCACACCCTGCCCAAGCAGGGCATCGAAGTGCGTATGGTGGATGCCAATGACTTCGACGGCTTCGATGCCGCCATCGACGCCAACACCAAGGCGATCTTCTGTGAGTCCATCGGTAACCCGGCGGGCAATGTGGTGAACTTACGGGCTTTGGCGGACATCGCCGACAAACATGGGGTACCACTGATCGTGGACAACACCGTGGCCACTCCCTTCCTGTGTCGCCCCTTCGAGCATGGCGCCCACATCGTCATCCACTCCCTGACCAAGTACATCGGCGGACACGGCACCGCGGTGGGTGGCATCGTGGTCGACTCCGGTAAGTTTGACTGGGTGGCCAACAAGGAGCGATTCCCCATTCTCAATGAACCCGACCCCTCCTACCACGGAGTGGTCTATACCGAGGCCCTTGGCGAAGCCGCCTTTATCGGCCGCTGCCGGGTGGTGCCGCTGCGCAACACCGGCGCCGCCATCTCCCCCCACAACGCCTTCCTGATTTTGCAGGGGCTGGAAACCCTGGGGCTGAGGATGGAGCGTCACTGTTACAACGCCAAGAAGCTGGCGGCCTACCTGTCCGATCATTTCAAGGTGAAGTGGGTCAACTACGCCGCGCTGCCCGCCAGCCCCCATTTCGATAACTGCCAACGCTTCTGTGGTGGCCAGGCGTCAGGCATCCTCAGCTTCGGCATCCGCGGTGGCCGCGAGGCCGGCGCCCAGTTTATCGACGCCCTGCAGATGGTGCTGAGACTGGTGAACATCGGTGACGCCAAATCTCTGGCCTGCCACCCCGCGACCACCACCCACAGACAGCTAAACGAAGAGGAGCTGGCCAAGGCCGGGGTGAGTGAAGATCTGGTGAGATTGTCGGTGGGCATCGAGAACATCGACGACATCATCGCCGATATCTCCCAGGCTCTGGAAAAAGTGGAGTGATACCAAGGTCACTGCGCTGATGACAACAAAGGGGCCTTACGGCCCCTTTTAGCTTCGGAGCCTCACCCCAGGGTGACGCTCACTGGCAAATTCATGGAAAATATCATCCAGGTAACCACACAGCTCTGACTCATCCATGTCCGGCGGAAACACCACCTCATGCACCCGGCTGAGCAGGCCTGTGTCCGATTCACGAAACAACTGCCACTCTTCACCAACGCGCATCACCACGACAGGTTTGCCAAACAGATCAACCTTAACCATTGTTCCCTCCCCGACACCAAGCACAATCAAGACTCGGCCAGCTCAACTGAATGACAAGGTGCTTGATGCCCTTGGTATGAGCTCAGAATGGCCGAGCGGCGCTCAAAAGAAAAGGGGCCAGATGGCCCCTTGTCTATCGTGCAGTTCCCTTACAGGTGATACTTCACGATAAAGGAGTAGGTGCTCTGATCGATACCCTTCACGCCGTACTTGTTCTGCCAGTAATCGTACTCGATACCGATGAACAGGCTGTTGGACTTGGACTCACCGAACAGGGAGCGGCCCAGGTCATATTTGATCTGAGGGTTGATGTGCAGGTTCTCTTCGTAGGCGGCGTTGTCGGAGGAGAACACCCAGTCAATGTAACCATCAACCACCAGGGCAGCATTGCCTACCGGGATATCGAAGCGGTACACAGGGGTCAGCTGCCAACCTTCACTCAGGTTGTTGCCACTCTGAGGATCACGCTTGTAGGTGTTCAACTGCAGGTAGGTGAAACCGGGCACCTTCAGATCCACACCCACACCATAGAGCAGGGCTTCTACGGGACCGCGACCAAACTCCTGGGTCAGCGCCAGGGAGAGATCGGTCACCGGGCCAGCCGCCAGCTCTTTGCCAAAGATCTTGCCGAAGCTGAAACGGGGAGAGATCTCGCCATAGGTGGCAGACTCGTCGGTACCGTTAAAGTCGATCATGTCGTAGAAGGCGAACCAGTCGCCATAGCTGAAGCCACCGGCGGTTTCCAGGGTCACAGTGGTCTGACGGTGGGAAGGAGCCAGGTCATAGTCTTCGCCGTGAAGCAGAGTGGCACTGGCGTCCCACCACTGGATTGGGCTTTGGGCAAGGGCAGGCATGGACGCAAGCAGGGCCAGCGCCAGGGTAGTCTTTCTCATTGTAGGGTTACCTTAATACAGCAGGCAGGGTGGGCCCCGCCATTTTCTTTATAGTTAGGAATTTCCCCATGGGAAGAGTGGTCTTTTCATGGAAAAACCCGGGCAATATAGAGAACAACACTCAACAATTCAAAAACTTTGGTAACCAGCGCTTAATATATAAACACCGGCTCAAGAAAGGGACGATTTTGTGCCCTGGATCTCATCAGCCAGACCGGGGGTCAGGCGGTGGTGTCCAGCAGGTTGCCAAGCATCTCATCACTGCGGCGCAGTACCGTAGCACCTGCGGCGCCGTAGAGCGGCGCCTGGGTGGCGGACAGCAGAGCACTCTCCACCGAGGGCTTGGCGGCACTCTGCTGAGGGTTGACGCTCTCCACTTGAGCGGAGGCAATGGTGTGAGCATCCCTATCCAGTTGGGCCTGGCTCTGTTGAATCAGCTGGCTGCCGCTGTGAATGGCCGACATCGACATGGGAAACTCCTGTGGTTTGGATTCTCAGACTACCTTTATGGTCGCCAAAGAACAACAATCAACGCTTTGCTTCCCAAGAGTGACAATTTAAATGAAATAGCATGGTGACATATTGACAACCTATTTTAACTGTGTGCAATCGCCACGTCTTAACCTAAGCTGAACCAAATTTGTGTTTCCGCATAAGCAGAAGTATTTTTCTAAGGTTTCATCATGGACAAATAGGGTTTCCCATAGGCCAACATGAGTTAAAAAAGGCCAGCACCAGCCTCCAGGCGCAAGAAAAACACCAATAAAATCAAAGCACAGATCGACAACACCATTCGAGTCATCATCATTTCACCTCAAATTAATACTGTCACTTCTCCCAGTGCAATCTGCGACTTTACACTGGGCGTTTCTCTTACAATTTGTCGCACATTGTTGTCTTGTTATACAGGTGGAAAGTATGAGATAAATACCGTCTTATTCTTTTCTCTTTGCTTATTTAGCCCGCCCCCCGGGCGAGCACAGTCTATTCTAAAACTAGGAGTCCAGATGCGGCATTCGCTGAAGCTGGCCACGGCGGTGGCCGTAGCCCTGTCTCTGTCTGCCTGTGGCACAGAAGAGCCCGCAGCCAAACCCCCTGGTGGTCAACGGGCCGCCCAGGTCAATGTGGTGACCGCCACCCCACACGCCCAGGCGATCAGTGTCGAGCTGCCGGGTCGCAGCCGCGCCTACCTCAACGCCGAAGTGCGCCCTCAGGTCAGCGGGGTGATCACCGCCCGCAGCTTCATCGAAGGTGGCATGGTGGAAGCAGGCCAATCCCTGTATCAGATCGATGCGGCCCCCTATGAAGCGGCACTTATCAGCGCCAAGGCGGATCTCGAGCGTGCCAAAGCCAATGAGCTGTCCACCCGTGCCACCTACAACCGCTACAAGGAACTGATCCACACCAGCTCCATCTCCAAGCAGGATCTGGATCTGGCTCAGGCCGCCTGGATGGAGGCCAAGGCCAGCGTGGAGATGGCCAAGGCCGCCATCAACCAGGCCGAGATCAACCTGGACTACACCAAGGTCGAGGCGCCCATCTCCGGCCACATCAGCCGCTCTGCGGTGACCCCCGGCGCCCTGGTGACCGCCAACCAGGGGCAGGCACTGGCACAAATCTCCCAGCTGGACCCCATCAACGTGGACATCGTCCAGTCCAGCACCGAGATGCTCAAGCTCAAGTCTCAGCTGGCCTCAGGCAAGCTGATGCAATCTGACACCACCGAAGTCACCCTGATTCTGGAAGATGGCACCGAGTACACTCACCGCGGCACCCTGAAGTTTGCCGAAGTGACCGTGGATGAGGGCACAGGCTCAGTCAGCCTGCGCGCCGAGTTCCCCAACCCGGACGGCTTGCTGCTGCCCGGCATGTTTGTCCGCACCCGCATGGTGGTCGGCACCGATCCTCAGGCACTGATGGTGCCCCAGAAGGCGGTCACCCGTAATCCCAAGGGTGAGGGCATGGCCATGGTGGTCAACGCAGACAACCAGGTGGAAGCTCGGGTGATCACCACGGCCCAGGCCATTGATCACCAGTGGCGCGTCACCGCCGGCCTCAAACCCGGCGACAAGGTGATCACCGAGGGGCTGCAGAAGATCCGTCCCGGCGCCACCGTGGTGGCCCAGGAGATCACCCAGATGGCATCCAAATAACGGGGAGAGTTCATGGCTCGTTTCTTTATCGATCGCCCCATCTTTGCCTGGGTGATCGCCATTATCGTGATGCTGGCCGGCACCCTGGCCATCACCACTTTGCCGGTGTCCCAGTACCCCAACATCGCGCCACCCACCATCGAGATCAGTGCCAACTACCCTGGCGCCTCGGCCAAGACGGTGGAAGACACGGTCACCCAGGTGATCGAGCAGCGGATGACCGGACTGGACCACCTACGTTACATCGCGTCTCAGAGTGACAGCTTTGGTAACGCCACCATTACCCTGACCTTCAACGCCGAGGCGGATGCTGATATCGCCCAGGTGCAGGTGCAGAACAAGCTGCAGCTGGCGATGCCACTGCTGCCCCAGGAGGTGCAGGCCCAAGGGATCAGCGTCAACAAGTCCTCCAGCGGCTTCCTGATGGTACTGGGCTTCGTGTCCCAGGACGGCTCCATGGACAAGGCGGACATCGCCGATTACGTGGCCGCCAACATTCAGGACCCCATGAGCCGAGTGCCCGGGGTGGGTGACATCACCCTGTTCGGTTCCCAGTACGCCATGCGCATCTGGCTGGATCCCCTGAAGCTGAACCAGTTCAACCTGACCACCAGCGACGTGGTGGCGGCCATCCGCGAGCAGAATGCTCAGGTGTCCGCCGGACAACTCGGCGGCGCCCCCTCGGTGGCTGCCCAGGAGCTGAACGCCACCATATCGGCCCAGTCCAGGCTGCAGACTCCTGAGGAGTTCCGCAACATCGTGCTCAAGTCCGATATGGACGGTGCCAAGGTATTCCTTGGGGATGTGGGCCGGGTGGAGATCGGCGCCGAGAGCTACTCGGTGACCTCCTTCTACAACGGCCAGCCCGCCTCGGGTCTGGCGATTCAGCTGGCCACCGGCGCCAACGCCCTGGCCACCGCCGAGGCGGTGATGGCCAAGATGGATGAGATGCGCCCCTACTTCCCCGAAGGCTTGGATGTGGTGCTGCCATTTGACACCACCCCCTTCGTCGGCAAGTCCATCGAAGGCGTGGTGCACACCCTGCTGGAAGCGATCGTACTGGTGTTCCTGATCATGTACCTGTTCCTGCAGAACTTCCGCGCCACCCTGATCCCCATGATTGCGGTGCCCGTGGTGCTGCTGGGGACCTTCGGCATCCTGGCGGCCACCGGCTTCTCCATCAACACCCTGACCATGTTCGCCATGGTACTGGCCATCGGCCTGCTGGTGGATGACGCCATCGTAGTGGTGGAAAACGTGGAACGGGTGATGTCCGAAGAGGGCTGCTCGCCCCTGGAGGCCACCCGCAAGTCCATGGATCAGATCACCGGTGCCCTGGTGGGTATCGGCCTGACCCTGTCTGCGGTGTTCGTGCCCATGGCCTTTATGTCCGGCTCCACCGGGGTGATCTACCGTCAGTTCTCCATCACCATCGTCTCTGCCATGGCGCTGTCGGTGATGGTGGCCATCATCCTGACTCCGGCCCTGTGCGCCACCATGCTCAAGCCGGTGAAAAAGGGACACGCCTACACCGACAAAGGCTTCTTTGGCTGGTTCAACCGCAGTTTCAACCGCTGGACCGACCGTTATGAGGGCAGCGTTGGCGGCATCCTCAAGCGCACCGGCCGGGTGTTTGGCATCTACCTGGTGCTGGTGGTGGCCACTGGCTGGATCTTCCTGCGCATGCCCACCGCCTTCCTTCCTGATGAGGATCAGGGGGTGATGTTTGTTCAGGCGATTCTGCCCGCCAACGCCACCCAGGAGAGCACCCAGAATGTGCTGGATCAGGTGAACGACTACCTTCTGGCACAGGAAGGCGACTCGGTGGAGTCGGTGTTCACCGTATCCGGCTTCAGCTTCGCCGGCATGGGACAGAACATGGGTCTGGCCTTTGTTAACATGAAGCCCTGGGATGAGCGCACCGCGCCGGGGACCGATGTGCAGTCCGTCGCAGGACGGGCCATGGGGGCCTTCTCCCAGATCAAGGAAGCCCTGGTGTTTGCCTTCGTGCCCCCTGCGGTACTGGAGCTGGGCACCGCCAACGGTTTCGATCTCTATCTGCAGGATAAGGGCGGCAAGGGCCACGACGCCCTGATTCAGGCGCGCAACCAACTGCTGGGAATGGCCGCTCAGGAACCCAGCCTGGTGGGTGTTCGTCCCAACGGCCAGGAGGACGCCCCTCAGTACCAGTTGGACATTGACCACGGCAAACTGCGCGCCCTGGGACTGAACATCACCGAGGTGAACAGTGCCCTGGCGACCGCCTGGGGTGGCGCCTACGTCAATGACTTCATCGACCGCGGCCGGGTGAAGAAGGTGTTCGTCCAGGGTGAGGCGGAATACCGCATGCAGCCTGGGGATCTGGATACCTGGTATGTGCGCAACAACCAGGGTGAAATGGTGCCCTTCTCCGCCTTTGCCACCGGCCACTGGGAGTATGGCTCCCCCCGCCTGGAGCGTTTCGGCGGTCTGCCGGCGGTGAACATCCAGGGGGCCACCGCCCCGGGCATCAGTACCGGTGACGCCATGGAGACCATGGAGCGTCTGGCCGGTCAGTTGCCTCCAGGCTTCGGCATCGAGTGGAACGGCCTCTCCTACGAGGAGCGGCTCTCCGGCAACCAGGCTCCGGCTCTGTACGCCCTGTCCATCCTGGTGGTGTTCCTGGTGCTGGCGGCGCTGTATGAAAGCTGGTCTGTGCCCTTCGCGGTAATTCTGGTGGTGCCTCTGGGGATCATCGGCGCCCTGCTGGCCACCTATGGCCGCGGGTTGTCCAACGACGTGTTCTTCCAGGTGGGCCTGCTCACCACCGTGGGTCTGGCCACCAAGAACGCCATCCTCATCGTGGAGTTCGCCAAGGAGTACTACGAGAAAGGTGCCGGTCTCATCGAGGCCACCCTGCACGCGGTGCGGGTACGTCTGCGCCCCATCCTGATGACCTCTCTGGCCTTCGGTCTGGGCGTGGTGCCCCTGGCGATCAGTACCGGCGTGGGCTCCGGTGCCCAGAACGCCATCGGTACCGGCGTACTGGGGGGGATGATGAGCTCCACCTTCCTGGGGATCTTCTTCGTGCCGCTGTTCTTCGTGATAGTGGAACGCATCTTCAGTCCCAAGGAGCGCAAGCAGCCTGAGGCGACACCTCAACCGCTGGAAGCCGAGTCTTAGGGCGTGTTGACCTTTGCTGAGTATTTTTGCGCCGGCACCCAGCCACTGCGGCCTCGATGTATCGGCAATGTGCCTAACATGTATGGGTACCTAGAGTGAGCGAAGCGCCCTTCGGGGCCGGACTGACGACCACTACTCGTCGTCGTTCGATTTTGACGTAGAACAACTATGTCTACAATCGAACTTCTTGATTAGTCGTCGTCATCCTCGGCCAAATTCTAGACACCAAAGATAAACACGCCCTAGAACGACAAAAGCCCCGCATTGCGGGGCTTTTGTCTAGGGCGATTGACTCAGGCCAATTGCGCTTCCAGCTGGGCCACCAGCTCCGGCTGCAGCTGCAGTTGATTGGCCAGTTCCTTAAGATAAGCCTGCTCCATGAAGTTCTGCTCATCCACCATGATCACCGACGCCAGGTAGACCTCGGCGGCCTCCTCCGGGCTGGATACCGCAGCCGCCACTTCGGTGGGATCCAGGGGCTTATCCAGCTCCTGCTGAACAAAGTGGCTCACCTCGGCAGAGGCGCCCATGGCGTGCACCGCCTTGAAGATGCGCCCCTTCTCCTCGTCATCCACATGACCGTCTGACTTGGCGGCGGCGATCATCGCCTTGAGTACCACCATGGAGTGCTGTTCTGTGGGGGCGGGCAGCGCCTGAGGCTGAGCCACCGCCTGGGGCTGAGCAGTTGGCTGAGCGCTCTGCGGGCTTTCCGCCTGGCCCCCCTGATTGGCCTGCCAATCGTTAAACACCTTGTAGGCCAAGGCCCCCAGAGCGGCGGCCCCCCCGAGTTTGGCGGCCTTCTTGCCCATCTTGCGCCCCTTCTTGGAGCCCACCAGCATGGTCAGCAAGCTGCCGCCCACGGCGCCGCCAATGGCTCCCTTGGTCATGTCGGACATGCCTCCCTGACCACTGCCCTGACTCAGCCCGCTCTTGGCCTGCTTGGCCATGTCACCGCCACTGGCCATCACTTGATTAAGTAACCCTTTGAAATCCATCCATTCCCTCCAGATCTCTTTGCCTCCCCTCGCGGAGAGCGGCATTCGCTATGCCCATACCGTTGTTTTTCTGAACGTTTCCAGCATAGACGAGCTCTGAGCCCCTGTTAAGCCTGCCTTTGTAACCAGACATTGGCACCCTGCAGAGGTGACCCTGTAGCCATTCCTTTGCCGAGTTGAGAACAAAAAGTAGCAAACTTAATACCGCTTTTGTGAAGCCGCGCATCCTTTGCCCTTTTCCTTGGCCATGAAAATGATTCACCATTGGCAACCAATATGCGGCCCAGGGCCGCGCCGGAAGGACTGAAGTGGGGAGGTATCGTCTTTCATGCGGGTATTACTGCTGGTCACGGCCTTTAATGGCCTGTCTCAACGTATCTATGGTGAACTCAAAGCCCAGGGCCATACCCTGAGCGTGGTGCTCGGTGGCAATGAATCCGAGGTCCGTGACGCCGTGGAGCAGTTCGAGCCCGAGTTGATCCTCTGCCCCTTCCTGAAACACCGCATCCCCGATGATATCTGGCAGCAGCGCCTGTGCATCATCATCCACCCTGGCATTCAGGGGGACCGCGGTCCCTCCTCCCTGGACTGGGCCATCATCGACCAGAAAACCGAGTGGGGCGTGACCGCCCTGCAGGCGGATGCCGAGATGGACGCCGGTGATATCTGGTCCACAGGCAATTTCCCCATGCGGCCTGCCTCCAAGGCCAGCCTCTACCGTCGCGACGTCACCGCCATGGCCTCGAAGCTGGTCCAGGAGCTGATGACCAGGGTAGCGGACAAAGGGTTTCGCCCCGAACCTCTGGACTACAGCGACCCCAAGGTCAAGGGCGAACTCAAGCCATTGATGAAACAGCCAATGCGCAGCATTGACTGGCTGGCAGACGACAGTGACACCATCCTTCGCAAAATTCGCGCCGCCGACAGCTTCCCTGGCGTTCTCACCGAACTCTACGGTGAACTGGTCTACCTCTATGGCGCTCACCCGGAGTCGACCCTGGGCGGCGCCCTGCCCAAGACGCCCCTGGCTACCCGTGACGGCGCCCTGTGCATCGCCACCACAGATGGCGCCATCTGGGTCAGCCATATGAAGCTCAAAAGCGACACCCCTCAGTTCAAGCTGCCTGCCTCCTGGGTATTGAAGGCCCACCTGGATGGGGTACCTGAGTTGGCACCGCCGCTGCTTCCGGAGATGACCGCTCCGGGCTTTCAGGAGATCCGCTACCGTGAAGCGGATGGCGTCGGCTATCTGCACTTCGATTTTCACAACGGCGCTATGGGCACCAGCCAGTGCCATCGTCTGCTCCACGCCTATCAGGCAGCCTGCCGACAGGACACTCGTGTGCTGGTGCTGATGGGTGGAGAGGATTTCTGGAGCAATGGCATCCACCTCAATCACATTGAGGCGGCCGACAATCCCGCCGACGAGTCCTGGCGCAACATCAACGCCATCAACGATCTGGTCAAGGCGATCCTGCTGACCGACGATAAGCTCACCGTGGCCGCTTTGGGTGCCAACGCCGGTGCCGGCGGCGCCATGATGGCGCTGGCCTGCGACCAGGTGGTGGCCAGGGAGGGTATTGTCCTCAACCCCCACTACCAGAGCATGGGCCTCTATGGCTCTGAGTACTGGACCTACTCCCTACCCAAACGGGTCGGCGAAGCCAGGGCACGCCAGCTCACCCAGGCTTGTCTGCCGGTGGGGACCACCCAGGCACTCAAACTGGGGTTGGTCGACAAGGTGCTCGAGGAAACCCAGTCTCACTATGAGCGCCAATTGAGCGACTACTGCCTGACCCTGGCCAGTGATCACGAATTTCACAGCAAGTTGCAAGCCAAGACCCGGACCCGGGCCAGGCATGAAGCCCAGCACCCCTTGGCGGAGTACCGCCGCCAGGAACTGACCAAGATGCACCACTGTTTCTACGAGCCAGACAGCCACTACCACAGGCTGCGCAAGGAGTTTGTCTACAAGGTATGCCCCTGCTCCACCCCACAGAGGCTGGTCTATACCAACCCCCTGGTGAAGCGCACCGGCTGACGCCCTCGATAGGCCCCTGTCTCCCAGGGGCCAAGCTCACTCCCAAAAAGCCAGGCGACGAAAGATAACTTATTGATATAAAATAGGGATAGTTAAGGACTTGATGGATATTCACGAGGATCCCATGAATCAAGGACGTACCCTCACCCCCGAGGATCTCAAGGCCCGGGCAATCCGCTTCTACGAGCGTTATGGTAAGGATATGGAGCAGATCAGCGACCTGCTCAATATTCGATTGAGTCAGTTGGCCCAGGCTTACACCCTGGAAAACGCCCTGCCCCAGGAAGCCATCACCATCACCACCCGAGTAAAGAGCCTGGGCAGCTTTCTGAAAAAACTGGAGAAGCGTGGCTGGCCCCAGTTCTACTACCCCACGGAAGTGATACAGGACCTCATCGGCGCCCGGGTGGTGTGCTGGTTTGTGGACGACTGTCGTGGCATGGAGAAGTTTATCGCCGGCTCCAAACACCTCACCATCCACGACGAGGTCGAAGACTACATCGACGATCCCAAGCCGTCAGGCTATCGCTCCATCCATCTGCTGGCGGACGTCGGTTATGACAGGGTGCACCGCAGTGGCCGTGAGGTGGAGATTCAGGATGGCTCCATGGTGTGTGAGATTCAGATCCGCACCATGCTTCAGGATGCCTGGGGTCAGATTACCCACGAGTTCCACTACAAGGCCCAGAGCGCCGGGGTGAACAACCGCTTCTACGAGCGAATTCTGGCTGAGATCGCCAGCCGCCTGTGCAATGAGGACAACTCCCTGTTAACCCTGCGTGATGCCTACCAGGATCTTGCCAAGGAGCAGATAAAGCCCTCCTCCCATGAGGGGATAAAGGGCGGAGATTAAGCCGGGCTGCTACCAGCGAATCTCGATGGGCGTCCCCACGGGTACCAAAGCCATAAACTCGTCCATCTCGTCATTGGTCAAAGCGATGCAGCCATCGGTCCAGTTGAACCATTGTGTCAGGGGCGCCAGCCACCCCAGGCCGTTGCGCTGGCCATGCACCATGATTAGGCCTCCCGGGGAGACGCCGCGCTCTGCGGCACTCTGCCGGTCCTGCTCATTGGGATAGCTGATGTGCATCGCACGGTAGAAGCTGGAATCCTCTTTGGCGTAGTCGAGGATGTAGCGCCCCTCCGGGGTCTTCTCATCGCCCTCCTGCTGCTTATGCCCCTGGGGATTGGCGCCAAAGGCCACGGAGTAGCTGCGCACTACCTCGCCCTGTTCCACCAGTTCCATCCGACCGTCAGACTTATCTACCCTGACCAGATCCACCTGGGCCAGGGCAGGGGCGCTCATCAGAGCCATCGCCAGCAACCACAGGCCTTTATTCACTCCGGTCTCCTCCATGATCTACAAAGAGTTCAAGTTTCTTCTGGCTCAGGCCAGAGAGGCAAGCACCCTGGCAACTTGGGCCTTGGGGGTCTTGGACAGCTTCTTCAACTGAGCAAAGAGAGGGGCACTCACTCCCCAGTCTCCGTGCAGATCCGCCAGCATCGCCATCCACAGATCGGCGGTCATCTGAGCATCGGCCAGGGCACGGTGAAACACGCCATCATGGGGAATGGATTTGAAAGTCACCAGGGAGCCCAGCTTGTGGTTGGGCGCCTCGGGATAGAGACGGCGGGCCAGCAGCATGGAGCAGACAAAATCTCCGGCATAGTCCCGGCCGATGGCCGCCAGCTCGGCGTCCAGGAAGCGCTGATCGAACGACGCGTTGTGGGCCACCAAATTGGCCCCCTGAATGAAGTCGGCGAATCCATCCATTACCTCATCGCACCCAGGCGCGCCCGCCAACATGGCGTTGGTGATGCCGGTATAGCCTTCGATGAAACCACTGACCCGAAACCCGGGGTTCATCAGCTGCTGGAACCGGTCGACCACCTGCCCTTGATGCAGTTTGACCGCCCCGATCTCTATGGCCCTGTCCCCCTGATTGGGAGAGAGGCCGGTGGTTTCAAAATCGAGCACCACCAGGGTATCGGCAGGCGTTTGAGTCAAAGGAGGCATAAGCATTCCAGTAGCAGATGGGTGGCCAAGCTTACCCTAAGGTCAGCCGGGTTTACAGCTCAGAGGCGCACCAAGGGCAGCAGTGTGACACCTGCTTCAGACAGCTGGCGATACAAGGCTTCCATCCGCTCTGAGGTGGTTTCGGCCATACTCTGGCCCCGCTCGCCGACACCGTGGTGCTGATAGCGATTGAGGCGAAGCGCCGGAGGGTTGGGCAGTGAGTGGTAAAGCTCGATGAGTGCCGTCAGTTCGTCGTCGCCGTCATTGACGCCCTCCACCACCAGCCAGCGAAGCTCCGCCAGTTTACCCGCCTGAGCCAACAACCGGGCACTGGCCAGTACCTGCTGGTTATCCCGGCCGGTCAGGCGCTTGTGGATGGCCGAATCCATCCCCTTGATGTCCAGCATCACCCCATCTACCCGCTCCAACAAAGCCGGCCAGTGGCCCGCCGCCAGCAGGCCGTTGGAATCGATCAGCCGCCCCAGATGGGTGGTGCACGCCTCCCTGTCCAGGGCATCGCACAACCTGACCAGAAACTGGCGCTGCAAGGTGGCTTCTCCGCCGGAGAAGGTGACGCCATCGAGCAGAGGGGCATGACGGGCGATGCGCTCCACCAAGGAGGCCACACCAAAGCTCACCGCATTGGGGTTGCCACTTCTGGGGCAGTGAGGCAGGCAGAGATCGCAGCTCTGACACTGGCTTTCGTCACACAATCTGCGCTTGCGCTGGCCGGAGCCACGGTCAAGGGACAGCGCGTCATTGGGGCAGTGCTCGATGCAGTCGCCACAATGGTTGCACTGGCCTATGGTCTGGGGGTTGTGACAGCCCGGGCAGTCCATGTTGCACCCCTGGAAGAACACCACCAGGCGGCTGCCCGGACCATCCACACAGCTGAATGGCAGGATGCGGCTCACCACCCCGGGCCGGGGAGCCACTGGGGTCAGGGTTCTTATTTCCACAGGGAAACCGGGTGCTGCTCCTGGCTGACCACCCTGGCCTGACGCTCAAGAATCTTCACCACGTCCACCGCCTCTGCTCCCAGACAGGTGGAGTTATGCCGCTCCGCCTGATGGCGGAACTTATCGATGTCAGATCGCTTCACCATGTAGCCGGTGACCCGAACCAGATCGTTGTCCGACAGGTTGGCGGTGAACATCTTCAGGCCCATGCCAAAGCCGCCACTGACCAGCCGCTCCAAGGCCCCGGGGTTGTGGCGTATGGTGGGATCCAGACCGAAGATGTCGCTGATGCCGCCGTCAAAATACTGATGCATGGGGGCACAGGCCAGGATATGACTCAGGGGATCCGGCTCACTGCCCACGGGAATGCGGGTACCGGCGGTCTCCTCCTTGTCGCAGGAGATGCCGGACTGGGAGTGCAGCCTCATCAGCCCCCCTTCACAATGGATCATCTCCAGATGGTCCACCTGACGACGGTAGGCGGCGACAATGCGCTCACCCAGGGCGGTGGCTTCCCGATCCAGGCCATAACGCCCGGGCATGCCCTGGGCATCCATCAACTGATTCACCAGCTCCGCCAGCCCGTAGATACCAAACATGGCGGTAAAGCGGTCCAGGGAGACCAGCCCCTCCTTGCAAAGGAAGTGATGGTCAAAGAAGCCGGACTCCTCCACCAGGAAACGGATGCGGTGGGTCAAGGCGCTGGCCATCAGCTCTGAGCAATGGGGCACCACATTGTCGATGTAGTCCTGTTCGCTGCCATCACACAGCTCAAAAGAGCGCATCAGGTTCAGACGCAGCAGAGTGTGGGAACCGCCCCCCAGAGGCAGGGCGTTGTAGCAGCTGACCACCCCATAGCCCTGGTCAAACTCGGCATCGATCGCCTCATGATTGGCCACATGGGGCTTGTTGCAGGCGATGATGTTGTCGGTCACCCGGCGCAGCAGGTCGTCCGGAGTCACCCCCTCCTGGTAACGGAAGGTCAAATTGGGCACCGACTGAGCCAGCTTGGCATCCACCTTGAGGATCATCCGCCCGACCCGGCTGTCCTGGGGACCGAGATTGGCATGAACGAAGGAGTCGGGCAGGGTACGATCCAGCCGCTGCCAGAACAGGGTCAGGGCCTTCTCCAGTGCGCTGTCACTCACCCCTTCCACAAAGGGCTCCAGCAACTGGTCCAGGTGGCCGAGGAACACCGGGTAGCCGGTCACCGAAGGCACATTGAGATAGAGGATGGAGAGGAAGTTCAGCGCCTCGTCCAGATCCTGCGGTGGCGCCAGCTCCAGAAACTCACTGCCCTGGGCCATCGCCTTGGCGTAATCCGGCAAGACATACCTGGGCTTAAAGGGGCTCTGACTCTCAAACATGTCGTGGAGAATGCCCCGTTCAAACGCCTGCTCTACCTCCTCGCCATAGGGGTTTCTGGGCAGCAGAGACTCCGCCAACTGAGCCAGGGCCAGCTGTTTCTGCGGCAGGGTGAGATTGGGATTGGTGATGTGGCCGAGCACGGCCTGTTGCAACTGTTCTATCTGAGACATGGGCGATCAACCACCGGGCCGCGTCGGGCCAAGACTTCAACTGCCCCCATTTTCGCCCCTGATGGTCGAAATTGGGTGAACCCAGATCACAAATCCGCGTCGGGCCGCGCCGCTTAACCCCGCTATGCCGGGGATTTACCCTTGGTTTTACGGCCCTTAGCCGCGCGACTGCCTCGACCCGGACTGCGCGATCCCTTTCTGCCGCGCCGGCTGGGGGCCGACACCCCTCGCAGGGATTCGGGCAGATGCTCCCGGGCACCCGAGACCAGGGCCTGAAGCTGTTCGGTCAAGGGGCCCATAAACCCCTGGTAACTGAGCTGACGCTCCCGTATCGACTCCAGTGCCGACTCCCAGCGGGCGGTCATATCCGGGGTGGTGGCACTCTCGGGCAGACTGGCGATCAGCGCCCGGCCCGCCTCCGTGGCCCGTATCTGCTTGCCCTGGCGGCTAAGGAAGCCACGCTTGAACAGCAGCTCGATGATGCCGGCCCGGGTGGCCTCGGTGCCCAGTCCGTCGGTCTCCTTGAGGATGCTCTTGAGCGCCTTGTCGGTCACATGGGCAGCGATGTTGGTCATGGCCGCCAGCAGGGTGGCATCGGTGAAATGCTTAGGGGGCTGGGTCTGCTTCTCCACCACCTCACCACGCTGGCAATGAAGAGACTGACCCTCACTCAGCTGAGGCAGATTGGTGCTCACCTCGTCGTCGCTCTTCTCTTTTTTGGGGAACAGCGCCTTCCAGCCCATCTCCACCGGCACCTTGGCGGCGGCCCGGAACAGGCCCGTGCCTATGGTAACCTCCACCTTGGTTTCATCGAAGCGGTAATCAGGGTAGAACTGCAGCAGGTACTGACGGGCAATCAGCTCATAGAGTTTTCTCTCGTCGGCAGAGAGGCTGCCGGCACCGCGCTTGTCGGTGGGGATCACCGCATGGTGGGCATCCACCTTGGCATCGTTCCACGCCTTGCCCCGCCGGCTTGTGTCCGCGCCCTCCACCGCCTGTGACAGGGCATCGCTGTTGGCGGCGATGGCGGCGGCGACTCGGGGAGCGTCCCCATGCTGCTGACTGGGCAGGTGGCGACTGTCGGACCTGGGGTAGGTGATAAGCTGATGCCGTTCATAGAGCGCCTGGGCCAGGTCCAGCACCCGTTGGGCACTGAAGCCAAAACGTTTGGCCGCATCGATCTGCAGGGCGGACAGGTTGTAGGGCAGCGGCGCCCCCTGGCTCTTGCGCTTCTTCGACAACGAGGAGACACTGCCGGGCTGGTCGGTAATGCGCCCGGCCACGTTCTCCGCCAGCCCCCGCGCTAGTACCCTGCCCTCCTCGTCCATGTAAGGTTTGCAGGCCTCACTGGGCACCCACTTGGCGGTGAACGCCTCGCCCGCCTCGGTAGTGAGATGAGCCAGCACTTCATAGAAGGGCTTGGAGACGAAGGACTCGATGGCCAGATCCCGGCGCACCACCAGCCCCAGCAGCGGCGTCTGCACCCGGCCCACCGACAGCACACCGGAGTAGTTCACCTTGCGCCCCTGCAGGGTGTAGGCCCGGGTCAGGTTGATGCCATAGAGCCAGTCGGCCCGGGAGCGGGCCAGGGCGGAGACCGATAGGGAGACAAAGTCACGGTTGCTGCGCAGCTGCCCCAGGGCTCGGGTGACCGCCGCCGGGGTCAGGTCGCTGACCAGCAGCCGTTTCATCCCCTGGCGCTTGGCCTGGGCCACCTTGCAGTGATGCACCACCTCATCCACCAGCAGCTGCCCTTCCCTGTCCGGATCGCCGGCGTGCACCAGCTCATCCGCCTGCTTCATCAGCTTGCGCAACACCGTCAGTTGCTTATGACACCCCTTACGGGTTTTGAGTTGCCAGTCGCCGGGAACGATGGGCAGGTGCTGCTCCTGCCAGGAGCGCCAGCTTTCGTCATAGTCTCCCGGCTCCGCCTGCTCCAGCAGATGACCGACACACCAACTGACACAATCGCCATTGCCCAGTTCAATGTAGCCCTCATGTTTCTTGTGGGGCTTGGGCAGCACGGCAGCGATGGCCCGCCCCAGGCTGGGTTTTTCGGCGATGTAGAGTCTCATGGCGCTCACTCACTGTATGAATAGACAGTAGTGTAGCGAAAGGAGGCTCCGGTGTGAACCGGGGAAGGGGCATCAGGCCTGACGACAACTGGGCGGATTAGCTGTCAGGCAGCGGCTGCAGGAGGCAACATTACTACCATTGAGATCAATATGATTAGAGACCAGCTGGGCCAGCTTCAGGTAGAGGGGCTCATCCACGGACGAACTCCAGTTGAAAGCGTTAACTATGGTGAGGATGCTCTCCATCTGCACGCGGCTGCGCTGCTGCTCATCCAATTTGTTCACCAGTCGGCTTTCATAAGCGGTGGACTGACCATACAACTGAAAGTACACCATCTGAGCCAGGAGCCGCAGCCGCTCATCACTTTCCTGCAGTTCCCCAGCCGCTCTGGCCTGATTCGCCAATCGATGTATCAGCTCGATAAAACGGTTGGCCCGCTCACGAAGCCGGTCTACCCGCTCACAACTGGCCAACGGCCACACTTTGAAGTTGGCGGAAATGGAGTAAAGCGCCATGAAAGTGGGATTGCGGCTGACCATCTCCAGCACGGTGATCAACGGAATCAGAAAACGCTCCTGGGCACTCAGGTGAGGATAACGCCTCAGGGCCCCCTCCATATCACCGCCAGCGGCACTGCGCAGAAACAAGCACAGCAGCAGATCCTCCTTGCACTCAAACAGGGCGTTGACTGTGTCCGGGGATACCCCGGCAACCTTGGCAATATCGGGGAAATTAAAGGAGACAATGCCCTTCTCCTCAATCAGTCGTTCAACTACCTGCAATAGCGACTGGCAGAGGGCCTGGGTCTGGCGATCGACGGGACAATGCATTTTGTATTTGTATTCTCTCAACCCTAAAGGCCGAAATTAGCGGTTTCCAGAAAACTTTGTTGTGACTGCGTTCAACAATCCTAGGCGGTTAAACTGAACCACTCTCGGTTTTGAGATCCGTTTCCCCAAAATCAGGCTTGCGCCACCCTTGCCCGGTTACGCATACGAGAAGGCCCCGCGTTTGCGGGGCCCCTCATTCAGCTGAGACGGTAGCGTCCAATCAACTGCTGCAGTTCATTGGCCTGGGAGGCGATCTCCTCCCCGACCTGCTGGGCCTCGGAGGCATTGCGCTCCACCGACTCGCCCACCTCTTTGACCCGCAACACGCTCTGGCTGATCTCCTCGCTGACACGGCTCTGCTCCTCGGCAGCGGCAGCAATCTCCATATTCATCTGACTCAACTGCCCCACTTCATCGGTCACCAGGCTGAGCATCTCATCCACCTCGGTGGCCTGAGTGGCGCACACGTCGGCGAACTGCTGGCCATGCTGGATGGAAGCCACCGCCTCCTGGCTTTCTCTCTGCAGCCGCTCAATCATGGTCTGAATCTGCTGAGTGGACTCCTGGGTTCGCGACGCCAGAGAGCGCACCTCATCCGCCACCACGGCGAAGCCGCGCCCCTGCTCACCGGCCCTGGCCGCTTCGATGGCCGCATTCAGCGCCAGCAGGTTGGTCTGCTCGGCGATGGTGCGGATCACATCCAGGATCGCTCCTATCTCCTGACTCTCATGCTCCAGGCGCTGCATCACCTGACCAGAGTGACTCACCGCCCCCTGAAGCTCGATGATGTTCTGCTTGGTTTCGTTGAGGTTACGCTTACTCTCACCCAGTCGACCGTTGGTTTCCCCCACATTGTTGGCCGCCACCTGGGCACTGGAGCTGACCTGGGAGATGGACGCCACCATCTCGGTCATGGCACTGGCCATCTGATCAGTCTGCGAGTTCTGGTCATGGATGTCGGTCGCGGTCTCCCCCATCTCCCGCTGCAGGGTGTGAGACTGGCTGGTCAGTTGAGTCGACACCTGGTGCAACTGGTTGAGGATCGCCACCTGCTGCTGCTGAAGCTCTCTGGCATCCCCGGCCAGTTTGCCCAATTCATCCTTCTGCTCCAGAGTAAGCTGGGTGGTAAAGTTCCCGGACGCCAGCTCACGCAAAAACTCGCCGACACTGCGCATGGGACGAATGATGAAGCCGTTGCTCACCATGCCCCCCACCACCAGTGCCAGGGCAAAAGCCAGGGCAAGGGCCACCATGGCCAGCATCAGCTGCTGGTCCGCATGCTGCTGCTGTTCGATGACGGCCCTCTCCTGAGACTCCGCCATGGCGTCCACCAGAGCATCCAGGCTCTTGGCCGGCGCACGATCGATCCCCCGAACCAGGGTGTCTGTGCCGGCAGCATCATAGCCGTTTGCTAACTGATACTCCCTGCCTTCGCGGTACTTCTGCCCCAGCACCCTGTGCGCCTCGATAAACGCCTCCAACTTACTGGCCAGTCCGGCATCCAGTTCTCTGAGCAGAACCAGCGTAGACTCGGCGTGTTCACGTACCTTGGCCTCGACCTTCAGGTACTTACCCCAATACTTTTCCCGGTCCTGCTCCTTGTAGGTTCGCACCAGGACGTTTTTCCACTCCTGTACCTGCGCTTTGAAATCCACTTCCAGGGTGAGCACCTGCTCCCTGGCCACCACATCCCTATGCAACACCTGCTGGTAATAGCCGACCACAGTGACCTGGCTGTAGAGGGCAAAACCTGCCCCAAGGAGCAAAAGCAACATGCCCACCAGGTTGGCGAACATCAGTTTCTTGCTAATGCTGAGATGACGGAGAAGCTTCATATATCGGCCCTTAAGTAATGCTGAGACTCTTGTAATCCGTACGCGGTAAGCCCGCTTTACAGGGGTTAGCGGCAGGCTAGCATCAAGCTGTAATGGTATTTTCGGGCCAGGTTTTCACAGCTTCTCACATCCGCCAACATGGGGTTATGGGCCTGTAAAAAGCTGAGTAAATACTCTTTTTTTGCCTCCTTGTATTCATCTGATTTACCTAGCTAATCTTTCAAAGATTGGCGAAGCGGCCAAATTTGAGCCAGCTCACACATCGCAACACTCACTTCCAGCTAAAGATCTCAAATTAATTCCAGTTAATGGTAAAAAAACCTCCCTTGTTTAGATCCAGCTCATTGACCGAGCCCCTTCTCCCCCATACCTTAGGAGGACAGACCAGTGCCGAAGGAGAGGCGTTGGCCGGTAATGACCGAAGACCCACATGGAGTACGCCCCAATGGCTCGCTTGTCCCTTATCGATGCTTCCTTTGTCCTGTTTGAAACACGCGCCACCCCCATGCATGTGGGCGGGTTGATTCTGGTTGAGCCGGACAATCCGGATTACGCCGACAGGCTGTTCGACCACATGATGAGCTGTGAACAGGTCCACGCCCCCTTCAATAGAGTGCTCCACTTCGGCCCGGGGTTGTGGCCCAGTTGGAAACGCCGTTCCCGACTGGATCTGAATCAGCACCTGTTCCGCCATCATCTGGCGGATCATGGGGGAGAGCAGCAGTTGCAAAGCCTGCTGGAGGCTATCCACAGCAAACAGATGGACAGGCACAAACCTCTTTGGGAGTGTCACCTGATCGAAGGGCTGGCCGACGACATGGTCGCCATCTACGTCAAGATTCATCACGCCTGCGCCGACGGCATGAAGCTCAGTGCACTGATGCAGCAGATGCTCAGCGCCGACCCCGATGCCATCGTCAGCCCGGCCTTCTGGCAATTCTCCAAACACCGCCACCGCAGCCCAAACCCAACCCTCAAGCTGGCCTACGACTTTGCCCACTCCCTCTACCATCAGGTTCAGGAGTTGCCCAATCTGGCTAAGCTCACCGGAAAGCTGTTCTCCAGGGCCTTCTACCCCAGCATCAGCCGGCTGCCTATCCCCTTCACCGCAGAGCGCACCTTGTTCAACCAGGGGCCCCACAGCGAGCGGGTCATCACCTGGGGAAGCCTGCCTCTGAGCTCCATTCGCCGCATCAGCCAGTTTACCGGGGCATCCATCAACGAGGTGGTGCTGGCCATCTGTGACGCCGCCCTGCACCGGTACCTGATTGAACACCAGCACCCCAGTGACAAACCTCTGGTGGCCATCATGCCGGTGAACATGAAGGGGGAGGGGGACACCCGCGACAACCACTTCTCCCCAGCCCTGATAGAGCTGGGCAGGAGGCAGAACCAGCCCACAGAACGGCTCAAGGAGATCATGATCTCCAGTCGGCAGATCAAACACGAAGCCAAGAGCTTTTCGCCCACCGCCTTTATGAATCTGTCGGTGGTCACTAATGCCCTGATGCTATTGATCGGGCGCCTGGGGCTGGACACCAAGTTGCCCGCCATCAGCAACCTGATCATCTCCAATGTGCCCGGGCCCAAGGAGCAGCGTTACCTCTATGGTGCCACCATCCGCTCCATTACCCCCTTCTCACTGCTGCTGCCGGGGCAAAGCCTGAACATCACCATGTTCAGCTATGACGGTCAGCTCAACATCGGCATCGCCGCCTGCCACAGCGCCCTGGCGGATGCCGACAAGCTGATCCCCTACATCAGTAAAGCCCTGACAGCCTTGGAGCTGGACCTGCTTAACGTGACACTGGAACTGGCCAACAGAGAAAAGAACAAGCAACTTCAATAAGCTGCCTTTGCAAGCCAGAGGCCAGGCAAGATAGATTAGACAGAGTTGATCCGCAGGGGGGCGATGATTCGTCCCCCTGCGCACCTTTTAATCACAGGAAGTGTCCCATGAGATCCGCTCTGCTTGCCGCCCTGCTGTGGCTGCTGCTCACCCAGCCTGGATTGGTTGCCGCCGACCGCCACTGGCAAACGCTGGAAACCGAGTTATACCGCATTCACTATACTCCCGAGCATGAGCACTGGGCCCGGCAACTGGCCGCCGACGCCGACAGGCTGCAACAGGCGGTCTCAGACTCTGTGGGGCACCAACTGCCCGGCAAGGTCGATCTGGTGATTCGCGACCCCCTCAACCTGGCCAACGGATTTGCCTTGCCGGTAATCGGCCGGAGTCGCACCGTGTTCTACACCACGCCCCCGCTCTCTGATTCCGTGCTGTCCCATATGCCTCAGTGGTCGACCCTGCTGCTGGTGCACGAGCAGGCTCACCTGAATCATCTGGCCAGGGAGTCCCGCTCTCCCATGACTCAGCTTTGGCAATCACTCTACGTGGACTTTCTGCAGGTGCCCCGCTGGGTCTCCGAAGGTTACGCCACGGTGATCGAGCATCAGCACGATGGAAAAGGACGCCCCGCCAATGCCCTGGTGCAGGGAATTTTGATGCAGTGGGCCCGCGAGGGCTATCTTCCCAGCTATCAACAGCTGTCAGGGGATGAGGAAAGCTACCTGGGCATGAGCATGGCCTACCTGATGGGGTCCAGCTACCTGCTGTGGTTGCAGCAGGAGCACGGAGAGGAGAGCCTGAAGCAGGTATGGACCCGCATGGTGGCCAAGGAGCCACGGAGCTTCGACCAGGCCTTCAAGGGCGTGTTCGGCCAGGGGCCCGAGCAACTGTACCGCCGCTTCGTGGCGGAAACCACCTATAAGGCGATGACCCAGGAGTTCGCGGCCCAGGCAAAGACCGCCGACCTCTGGCTGAAACACCATTGGCAATTGTCGGCACCCAGCCTGTCGCCCTCGGGAGACAAGCTGGCCCTGATTGAAGGAGATCGCAAGGGCTACAACCAGAAGCTGGTGGTCTTCAGCACCCAGCCCAATGACGCCGCCCGGGACAAATGGCTGAAGCAACGTCGCGAGCGGCTCGACGCCGATCCCCAGGATATCCCCGACAAGGAGCCCGAACAGTTCAACCCCGAGGTCCTTCACTCCCTGCCCCGTCGCGACGGCATGATGACCGACCCGGTGTGGCTGGGTGAGGAGCAGTTGGTATTCAGTCAACTGAACCAGGGCCCTCAGGGAGATTGGCATTTTGACCTCTACCTCTGGCAGCTGGACACTCAACAGGTGACCCGGCTGACTCACCAGCAGAACCTGGTCCGCCCCTTCCCCCATCCCCAGGGCCAAAAACTGCTGGCCCTGCAACTCAAGGGAGGAAAAAGTGCTGTGGTGGAGTTGGAGCTGAACAGTGGCACACTCACCACCCGGGCATTAGCGGCAGACAATGAGCTCCTCGACTTTCCCAGCTACCGTCCGGGAGAGATTCAACTGAGTTATTTGAAGCACAGCGAAGGCCAGTGGGATCTCTACCTGTCCGACGGCCAACAGGAGACCCCTATAGGCCTGGCGCAGGTCAACAGCGGCAACTTCCTCAGCTACCCGAACTGGCAGAGCCCAGACAGCCTGCTGCTGAGCCTGGGCGATGACAAGGGGGTCGCCAATTACTTGTTCAATGTCGGTGACCGTTCACTGACCCGGCTCACCAGCTATCGCCAGGTAGCCACCGCCCCCCGCAGCGACGGTGAGTCACTCTACTTCGTTGCCACCACCAGCCAGGGGCAGAGCCTCTATCGTCAACCGGTGAACATGAGCCCCCTGGCCCAGACCACGCTGGCGCCCATAGGGGCGCCCCCTGCGCAGCCGACCCCGGCACAGGATCTGCGCCCGGCCACACACTACGGCGTCGGTCCCCAGTATGGCGCCCTGGCTTTCGGTGCCCAACTGACCCCCTGGCAACAGGCACTGGAGTTCGGAGTCAAAGGGGGCGACCCGGTCAACCGGCTGCGTTGGCAGCTGCTGGCCCAGGGAGACCTCTCAGGCGCCCAGCAGGGGATCCTGGGTTCACTGAGGTGGCAGGGCTGGCCCATCAGCCTCAATGCCGACCTTCTCGCCCTGGAGCAGGAACTCAATGAGCTTTCAGAGAGCCAAACCCCGCAGCTTCATGAACGCCGACTGGCCTCCCATCTGGGCGCCCAGTGGCACAGACGCTTCGACACGTCACTGACTCTGAATCTGGGTGGCGGCGCAACCCTGGGTCAGGTCGAAGCACGCCGCAGTGGATTGGATACCGACGTCAGCACCGCCTATCTGGACGCCGGCCTGGCCGGCCATTGGCGCAGGGGGCCTCTATCCCTGAGCAGCCAGGTTAGGGGCAGGCACACCTGGGGGGAAAGTCAGGATCACTGGCAGCGCAGCGACAGCCAGCTCAACCTGTCTCTGGGGTGGCAGGATTGGAGTCTGACCGGAGAGGGTATCTTGTGGGACCTGGGCGGCACTCCGTCCCCCTTCGACCAGTTGAGGCTGGGAGGCATCCAAAGCAGCCTTACCCCACACTGGCTCCCCTGGGGGCAGGTGATGGAGCCAACCCTGCCTCTTTCCGCCCTGACCGGAGAGCGGCTGGAACGACTGGGCCTCAGCCTGAGCAACGCTCCCCTGCAACTCTTCTATCGCAGCTATCAGATGGACGCAGGAGAGCGACTGCCGGTGGCTGGCGTCAATCTGGAGCTGGAGGGGCTCTCTCCTTACATCCTTGACGCCCTGCCCGAGTTTGATGGTCTGCAACTACAGATGGGCGCGGGCTGGGCGGGAGACAATGGCGTGGAAGACCCCATCGGCTGGAGTGCCTGGCTGAGCCTCTACTACCAGCTTTAACTGAGTTGGCTCCTGGCCCCCACTTAGGTATGGTGGGGGCCTGATTTCCCGGTTGACACGCCCCATGACCCCAGAACAACTGCTTGAACAACTCTTCATCCTGCCCACCCGGGAGCTGGACGCCCTTGGGGTGTCCACCGTGGTGCTCAGCCTATTGCAACACGAAGGGGAGTCCGCCCAACTGATGGAGGGGGAGTTGGCCGGCACTCCTCATCACTGGGTGCTCTGGCAGGACCGCCTGGTGGATTTCCGCTATCCCAGCATCGACGCCGCTGAAGCAGGCATCAGGCCTGTCAGTGAATGCGCACACTACAGAGGGAAGCCACTGGAAGTGGCTGCCATCCCCAAGGTGATGCTGCCCGCTTTCTGTGGTGGCGACCACGCCCATTTCGATCACCTGGCCGGTAAGGGCGAGGCATAAAAAAACCGCCCTTGGGGCGGTTTTTCTTATCTGACTGAGGCGTCTTAGATGTCGATAACGTCAAACTCAACCAGGGGGTTGACGTCGGCATCGTAGTCAATGCCTTCAACTCCAAAGCCGAACAACTTGAGGAACTCTTCCTTGTACTCGACGTAGTCGGTCAGCTCCTTCAGGTTGTCGTCGGTCAGCTGGGCCCACAGATCGCGGCAGTGCTTCTGAATGTCGTCGCGCAGCTCCCAGTCGTCCAGACGCAGACGGTTCTCTTCATCCACTTCGGCAGCGGAACCGTCGGCCTTGTAGAGGCGCTCACTGAACATGCGGTAGATCTGCTCCATGCAACCTTCATGCACACCCTCTTCACGCATCTTCTTGAACACCATGGCGATGTACAGAGGCATGACAGGAATGGCGGAGGACGCCTGGGTCACCACAGACTTGAGCACCGCCACATTGGCGCTGCCGCCATTGGCTTTCAGCTTGGTATCCAGGGCGTGGGCCGCACGGTCCAGATCCTTCTTGGCGTCACCCAGGGCACCGTGCCAGTAAATGGGCCAGGTGATCTCGGTACCAATGTAGCTGTAGGCCACGGTCTTGCAACCATCGGCCAGCACACCCGCCTCGTTCAGGGCGTTGATCCACAGCTCCCAGTCCTCGCCACCCATCACGGTCTTGGTGGCGGCGATCTCCTCCTCGGTGGCAGGCTCGATGGAGGCTTCGAACAGGGCATCCTTGTTGGTGTCCACGGCAGTGGCGGTGTAGGTCTCGCCCTTGGGCTTGAGCACGGAGCGAACCACTTCGCCGCTGTCGGGCATCTTACGCACTGGGGAGGCCAGGGAGTAAACCACCATATCCACCTGACCCAGGTCGGCTTTGATCAGGTCAATGGTTTTCTGCTTGGCGTCGTGGCTGAAGGCGTCACCGTTAAGGCTCTTGGCGTACAGACCGGCTTCGTGGGCCAGCTTGTCGAAGGCCGCGGCGTTGTGCCAGCCGGCGGTGCCGGGCTTCTTCTCGGTGGCGGGCTTCTCGAAGAACACGCCGATGGTGGCAGCACCGCAGCCAAAGGCGGAAGCGATGCGGGAGGAGAGGCCATAGCCACTGGAGGAACCGATCACCAGTACCCGCTTAGGGCCGTCGGCGATGGCACCCTTGGCCTGGGTGTAGGCGATCTGCTCACGTACATTCTGCTCACAGCCAACGGGGTGAGTGGTGGTACAGATGAAACCGCGAATCTTTGGCTTGATGATCATCAATAATTCCCTTGTTTGCTACCTGCATTTTGGCAGGAGTTCGGCCCCAAGTTTAGGCCCGATCTAAAAATTTTCCGGAAAGCTTATCCAAAACCGCCGACTACGGAAAGGAAAAACCCGCAGATCCGACCATCGCCACACAATCGCTCAGATAAGAAAAAGGCGTGGCCGGAGCCACGCCTTCACTGCCAAACGCAACCCTTACTGGGCGGCGTAGTAGCTGATCTCCGCACTGGTGCGCAGGGCAACAATCAGGGACTGATAGTTCTCCTGACCCATCACACCGGCCAGACGCAACTTCAGGGCATCGGCGGCGGCGCGCTCGGCATCACCGTCGCTCACCTTGTCCAGGGCGACGATGGCGTAGTCGCCACTGCTCAGCTTGATGCTGCCCAGGGTTGGCTTACCGGCGGGACGCGCCAGGGTAAACACCTGAGACACCAATTGAGGGTCTACGCCTGGCTTACCCATACGGCCCAGGCCAGTCTCGGTCACCATCCCCTCCAGGGCTGCTCCGGACTCCAGCTCGGCCAGCTTGGCAGCGGCGGCGGCCTCGGCCAGCTTGGAGGCCTCTTCCGCCTTCAACTGAGCCAGAATCTGGTCGCGCACCTCATCCAGAGGCTGGGTGCCGGCGGCGTGGTAATCCTTGGCACGAACCACGATCACGTGGCCACTGCCCAGCTCGATCACGTCGCTGTTCATCTGATCCAGAACCACGGCATCGGAGAAGGCCGCATTCAGGACCTTAGGATTGCTGAAGGGCTCTTGAGCATTGAAACGGTTGAACAGCTCGGTGCTCTGAACCGCTTTACCCACTTCGGCAGAAGCATCACTCAGACTCTCGGGGAACTGGAAGGCCGCATCCACCAGACGCTGCTGCATGTCGTAGAAGGCTTCCTGCGCCTTCTCCAGCTTCACGGTCTCGGCAATCTCAGCCTTAACCTCATCGAAAGGCGCCGCCACATTGGTCTCAATGTCCTTGGCCTGGATGATCTGGAAGCCAAACTCGGACTCGACAATCTCAGACACCGCACCCTTGTCCAGGGCAAACAGGGCATCATCGAAAGCCTGATCCATCATGCCACGCTGGAACCAGTCCAGTTCGCCGCCGTTCTCGGCAGAGAAGTCTTCAGACACCTCTTTGGCCACATCGGCGAACGCTTCACCGGCCTGAATGCGAGCCAGCGCCTCTTCCGCCTTGGCACGATCTTCCACCAGAATCATCGCCGCCAGACGACGTTCAGGCTTGTGATACAGGTTCTGATGGCTGTCGTAGTAGGCCAGCAGCTCGTCATCACTGACTTGCGTGTCTTTGGCCAGGTCCGCAGCGCTCAGCTCAATGTACTCCAGGCTCACCTGCTCAGGAGTAGCGAAGCGATCCAGGTTGGTGTCGTAGAAGGTCTGCACCTGCTCGTCGCTCACGTTCACCTGATCCAGGTAACCGGACTTGGCGATGGTCAGGTAACGGATATCCCGCAGCTGCTGCTGCAGAGACAGCAGGTCCTGAGCCTGCTCTGAGGTCACGATTTCGCTGCCAAACAAACTGCTCAGCAGTTGCTGACGCACCAGATCCTGGCCGATGGTGGCCGCCAGGCGGTCCGGGGTCATGTTGATCTGGCGAAGTACCGCCTGGTAACGGTCATTATCAAATGCGCCGTCTACCTGAAACTCTGGGGTCTCTACGATGGCTTGTTTGATCTGCTCATCGGAAACACGCAGACCCAGAGCACGGGCCTTCTGATCGATGAGGCGCTCGGAGACCATACGCTCCAGAACGGAACGCTCTACATTGGCCATCCAGGCAGGGTCGGCAGCCAGGGTGTCAAACATCTCGCCCATCTGGTTGCGCAGGCGGTTCTGCTCATTCTGCAGCGCAACGCTCAGGTCGTAGCGGGTGATGTCTTCACCATTGACAGTGGCGGCGTTAGCCTGACCGTTGGAGCCCAGGTAGCTGTAGATTCCGGACAGTGCAAATGAAAGAATCACGGCACCCAGGATGATCTTGGCGGCGCCTCCCTGCGATCCTTCACGAATTTTTTCTAACATCAGACGTCTCTTTTCGAACGAGCTGGAAGGGGTTGTATCCCAGTATAAGGGTACAAAATAAAAAAAAGCGCATCGGGGATGCGCCTTTGTATAGCTGGCGGAGTGGACGGGACTCGAACCCGCGACCCCCGGCGTGACAGGCCGGTATTCTAACCAACTGAACTACCACTCCGAAACTAAAAAACGCTCAGAAAGGTCGGAGCGTCTTCAGGTAACTTAGTTTACCGCGTCTTTCAGCGCTTTACCGGCCTTGAATGCAGGGATCTTCGCAGCTGCGATCTTGATCTCTTGGCCAGTTTGAGGGTTGCGACCAGTGCGCTCAGCACGCTCGCGAACTTCGAAAGTACCGAAACCAACCAGGGAGATCTTGTCGCCCTCTTTCAGAGTATCGGTGATTGCTTCAATGAAGGAATCCAGAGCGCGGCTGGCCGCTGCTTTGGAAATATCAGCACCAGAAGCGATTTGATCGATCAGTTGAGATTTGTTCATTTCATCCCCTTCAATTCTAATTTTGCGCCGCTGCCATTCCATACGCTAGCGCGGTCTGCGGAGAGTTTTATATCAAGCCTAATTTCAAAGTTCAAGCGTTCAAAGTGCCGCATGACATGGAAACCAGGATACCGCTCAAAGCCAGTCATGCCGCGCCCTTTAGCGCACTGAGCCTTGGTTCAAACCATACACTACACAGCGAAAACGAGATTGCAAAGCCCTTTTTACGGTTTTTGCCGCAAAATCAAAAATGCGCCTTAAAAAAGGCGCATTTTGGGGGGTGTTTAGCCACTTTTAGGCCACAGATTCAAACCCTTCCGGCGGATTTTCCAGAGCCAAGGTCAAAACTTCATCAATCCATTGTACCGGGTGAATGGCCAAATCCTTCTTCACGTTCTCCGGAATCTCCTCCAGGTCCCGCGCGTTCTCTTTAGGAATAAGCACAGTTTTAATGCCACCTCGGTGAGCGGCCAGCAGTTTTTCCTTCAGACCTCCGATGGGCAACACCTCGCCCCTCAGGGTGATCTCACCGGTCATGGCCACATCGGCCCTTACCGGATTGCCGGTCAAACTGGAGACCAGGGAGGTGCACATGGCGATACCCGCAGAGGGGCCATCTTTCGGGGTTGCCCCCTCAGGTACGTGCACATGGATATCCCGCTTCTCATAGAAGTCCGGATTGATGCGCAGCTTCTCTGCACGGGAGCGCACCACGGTCATCGCCGCCTGGATAGACTCCTGCATCACATCACCCAGGGAACCGGTGTAGGTGAGCTTGCCCTTTCCGGCCACGGAGGTGGCTTCGATGGTCAGCAGATCGCCGCCCACCTCGGTCCAGGCAAGGCCAACCACCTGCCCCACCTGATTGTTCTCTTCCGCCTTGCCATAGTCAAAGCGTTGAACACCCAGGAAGTCCTTGAGGTTGTCGCCGTTGACGGTCACCGACTTCTGCGACTTGTCCAACAACAGTTGCTTCACCGCCTTACGGCAGATCTTGGAGATCTCACGCTCCAGACTACGCACGCCCGCCTCGCGGGTGTAGTAGCGGATGATGCCGATGATGGCGTCATCCTCCACGGTCACCTCACCCGGCTTGAGGCCATTGCGTTTGATCTGCTTGGAGAGCAGGTGCTGCTTGGCAATGTTGAGCTTCTCATCTTCGGTGTAACCGGAGAGGCGAATCACCTCCATCCTGTCCAGCAGAGGACCGGGGATGTTCATGGAGTTGGAGGTGGCCACAAACATCACGTCCGACAGGTCGTAGTCCACTTCCAGATAGTGATCGTTGAAGGCGTTGTTCTGTTCCGGATCCAGCACTTCCAGCAGCGCCGACGCCGGATCGCCACGCATGTCGGAGCTCATCTTGTCGATCTCGTCCAGCAGGAACAGCGGGTTACGCACTTCGACCTTAGCCATCTTCTGAATCAGCTTGCCAGGCAGCGAACCGATGTAGGTACGGCGGTGACCGCGGATCTCCGCTTCATCGCGCACCCCACCCAGGGCCATACGCACATACTTGCGACCGGTGGCCCGGGCAATGGACTGACCCAGAGAGGTCTTACCCACCCCTGGAGGCCCCACCAGGCACAGAATCGGCCCTTTCAGCTGTCTGACCCTGGATTGCACCGCCAGGTACTCCAGGATCCGCTCCTTCACCTTTTCCAGACCATAGTGGTCGGCATCCAGCACGTCCTGGGCCCGGGCGATATCCTTCTTCACCTTGCTGCGCTTGGTCCAGGGCACGCTCACCATCCAGTCGATGTAGCTGCGCACCACCGTGGCCTCGGCAGACATGGGGGACATCATCTTCAGCTTGTTCAGTTCGGCTTCCGCCTTCTCCTGAGCTTCTTTAGGCATGCCCGCATCGGTAATCTTCTTGGAAAGTGCCTCAAACTCATCGGGCACATCATCCAGCTCGCCAAGCTCCTTCTGAATCGCCTTCATCTGCTCATTCAGATAGTACTCGCGCTGGCTCTTCTCCATCTGTTTCTTGACGCGGGAGCGGATCTTCTTCTCCACCTGGAGAATGTCGATCTCCGACTCCATCATCGCCATCAGGTACTCCAGGCGCTCGGCAACGTTGTCCATCTCCAGGACCGCCTGCTTCTCCTCCAGCTTCAGCGGCATGTGGGCAGCCATGGTGTCTGCCAGACGCGCCGCTTCATCGATGCCGTTGAGGGAGGTGAGCACCTCGGGGGGAATCTTCTTGTTGAGCTTGATGTAGCCTTCAAACTGGCCGATGGCGGTGCGCACCAGCACCTCCTCCTCGCGCTCCTCCATCCGCTCTGTTTCCACAAAGCGAGCGTCGGCCACCAGGAAGGGCTCCTCATCGGTAAACTGCTCAATTCGAGCACGTTGACTGCCCTCAACCAGCACCTTGACGGTACCATCGGGCAGTTTCAGCAGCTGCAGAATCGACGCCACAGTACCAAGCTGGTAAACATCATCAACTGAGGGGTCGTCCTGCTCAGCCTCCTTCTGGGCTACCAGCAGGACCTGCTTGTCCTGCTCCATGGCCGCTTCGAGGCAGTTGATCGACTTCTGCCGGCCAACAAACAGGGGGATCACCATATGGGGGTAGACCACCACATCCCGTAATGGCAAAACCGGGATCTGGACGAGGTCGGAGCGCTCTATTGTCATGGCTCTATTCCATTTCAGCTACCGGCCTGCTCCAAACGCAGGCCATCCGTAATTCAGTATATGGGGGCATTTCTGACAGTTTCAATTGTTTATTTGAATTCGAACCAATAAAAAAGGAGCCAAATAGGCTCCTTTTTTCAACACACTAGCGAAGTCACTCTGATGAAGCCGCCTGGGCATCTGAGCCATCGTAGATAAGGATGGGATCGGACTCCCCCTTGATCACCGACTCATCGATCACCACCTTGCTGACGTTCTCCGCCGAGGGGAGATCGTACATGGTATCCAGCAGCACCCCTTCAACGATGGAGCGCAGGCCGCGGGCACCGGTCTTACGGGCCATCGCTTTCTTGGCAATGGCACGCAGGGCGTCGTCACGGAACTCCAGACCCACGTCTTCCAGAGCAAACAGGGCACCGTACTGCTTGGTCAACGAGTTCTTCGGCTCCTGCAGAATCTCAATCAGTGCCGCCTCGTCCAGTTCACCCAGAGTCGCTACGACCGGCAGACGACCAATGAACTCAGGGATCAGGCCATACTTCACCAGATCTTCAGGCTCCACCTGCTGGAAGGTTTCGGTCAGAGACTGGTTGTCATTCTTTCCGCGAACCTCGGCACCAAAACCGATGCCGGTGCCGGTCAGGGCACGTTGCTCAATCACCTTGTCCAGACCGGCGAATGCACCGCCGCAGATGAACAGGATCTTGGAGGTGTCCACCTGCAGGAACTCCTGCTGGGGATGCTTACGGCCACCCTGGGGTGGAACTGCGGCAACAGTGCCTTCGATCAGCTTCAGCAGCGCCTGCTGCACACCCTCACCGGACACATCTCGGGTGATGGAGGGGTTGTCAGACTTACGGGAGATCTTGTCAATCTCATCGATGTAGACAATGCCGCGCTGCGCCTTCTCTACATCGTAATCGCACTTCTGCAGCAGCTTCTGGATGATGTTCTCCACATCCTCACCCACGTAACCGGCTTCGGTCAGGGTGGTGGCATCGGCCATGGTGAAGGGCACATCCAGGAAACGGGCCAGGGTTTCGGCCAACAGGGTCTTACCCGAACCGGTAGGACCGATCAGCAGAATGTTGCTCTTGCCCAGTTCCACTTCGGCGTTATCACCGCCGTGGCGCAGGCGCTTGTAGTGGTTGTATACCGCCACCGCCAGCACCTTCTTCGCCTGGCCCTGACCAATCACATAGTCATCCAGGTGAGAGCGGATCTCGTGAGGAGTGGGCAGGCGATCGCTGTCCCGCTTGGGCACCAGCTCCTTGACCTCTTCACGAATGATGTCGTTACAGAGATCCACACACTCATCACAGATATAAACGGAAGGACCGGCAATCAGCTTGCGTACTTCGTGCTGGCTCTTTCCGCAGAAGGAGCAGTACAGCAGCTTGCTGTTTTCGCCATCGCCCTTAGAGATATCACTCATTCAGCTACCTCATCGCTGTGCCCGCCGAAGGGAAAGTCCACCTTAGTGTACGTCACCTCCGGCTGCTTTGCTTTACTCTGCGCCGCGCTTGGTCAGTACGGAATCGACCAGTCCGTACTCGACGGCTTCCTTGGCACTCATGAAGTTATCCCGGTCGGTGTCACGCTCGATGATCTCGAGAGGCTGACCGGTATGCTCAGCCAACAGGCTGTTCAGTTTTTGTTTGATGCCGATGATCTCCTGGGCATGGATGGCTATATCGGACGCTTGGCCCTGGAAGCCGCCCAGAGGCTGGTGGATCATCACCCGGGAGTTGGGCAGTACGTGACGCTTGCCCTTGGCCCCGCCGGCCAGCAGGAAGGCGCCCATAGACGCAGCCTGACCCATGCACACAGTGCTGACGTCGGGCTTGATGAACTGCATGGTGTCATAGATGGACATGCCTGCAGTCACTGACCCACCGGGGGAGTTGATGTACAGATAGATGTCCTTGTCCGGGTTTTCGGACTCCAGGAACAGCAGTTGCGCCACCACCAGGTTGGCCATGTGATCTTCTACCGGACCGGTAAGAAAGATCACCCGCTCCTTCAGCAGGCGCGAATAGATGTCGTATGAACGTTCACCCTTGGCGGTCTGCTCAACCACCATAGGGACCAAAGCGTTGAGAGGAGATTCGAGCAAATGCTGCATATTCAATCCGTTTCCTAACAAAATGGCTCGCATGAGAACAACCCCATACGAGCCATAATATGATCGGCCACAGGGGCCAAGTCAAATCAACTTAGGCAGCAGGCTGCTGTTGATTCATGAACTCTTGGAAGTCCACTTCCTTCTCAGAAACTTTAGCATCGGCCATCAGAGCTTCTACAGCTTGCTCTTCCAGGGCAACATTGCGCATGTTCTGCATCATTTCCTGGTTGTTGTTGTAGTACTCAACAACTTCCTTAGGATCTTCGTAAGCGGAAGCCATGGATTCGATCAGAGCGGTCACGCGCTCCTCTTCCACTTTCAGGTCTTTCTGCTTGATCACTTCACCCAGCAGCAGACCGATGCGAACGCGGCGCTCGGCTTGCTCGGTGAACAGCTCAGCAGGCAGCTCAGGCATGTTGTTGCCCTGCATGCCGCCGAAGCGCTGCATCGCCTGCTGACGCAGAACGTTGATCTCACCCTCTACCAGAGGCTTAGGTACGTCGATCTCGTTGGCCTTCAGCAGACCGTCCAGAGCTTGCTCCTTCACCTTGGCTTTCAGGGCCTGGCTCAGCTCGCGCTCCATGTTCTTGCGGATCTCTGCTTTCAGAGCATCCATACCACCTTCGGTGATGCCGAACTTGGTCACGAACTCGTCGTTCAGCTCAGGCAGAACCTGGGCTTCAACGGAGTGCAGCTTGATGGCGAACTGAGCGGCTTTGCCTTTCAGGTTCTCGGCGTGGTACTCCTCAGGGAAGGTCACGTCGATGGTGAACTCGTCACCGGCTTTCTTGCCCAGCAGGCCATCTTCGAAGCCAGGGATCATGCGGCCGGAGCCCAGAACCAGCTCGAAACCTTCGGACTTGCCACCGTCGAAGGCTTCGCCATCGATGGAGCCTTCAAAGTCCAGCTTAACCTTGTCGTCGTTGGCCGCTTCGCGCTCAACGGCATCGAAAGTGGCGTGCTGCTTGCGCAGGGTCTCGATCATGTTGTCTACGTCGGCATCAGTCACGTCGCAAACAGGCTTCTCGATTGCGATGTCGCTCAGGCCAGCCAGCTCAACCTCAGGGTAAACTTCGAACAGGGCGTTGAACTGCAGGTCTTCACCTTCGTTGTCAGCAACAACCTCGAAACGAGGGGCGCCGGCAGGGTTCAGCTTCTGCTCAACGATGGCTTCGAAGAACTTCTGCTGCATCAGCTCACCCAGGGTCTCCTGACGGATGGCAGCGCCGTAGCGCTTCTTGAATACAGACACAGGCACTTTACCGGGACGGAAACCGTCCAGACGTACGCGCTTGGCTTCGGCCTTCATCTTCTCAGTTACTTTAGGCTCGAATTCGGCGCTCTCAACGGTAATGGTCAGGCGGCGCTCCAGGCCTTCCAGGGTTTCAAAAGAAACTTGCATTAGGTTACCTCAAGTACTCGTGTTCTTTGTGGCCGGTCGTTTATCCCGACCGGCGAAAAATCGTGGCGCGGCCCTGTTTCCAAACCGCGCAATTCAGGTGTGAATCAACGACTTTAGACCTCGAAGCCCGATGCGTGTCATGGCTCCAAAATCGGCCGAGGTTTCCCGTCGGCGCCTGTCACATCCTGCCTAAGCCAATAGTAGGACGCGCCATTATAGCCATAGGTCTATGCGGAGTCGAGACAGCATTGTCAATGGCTGGAGAAGATTTTCGCCAGCTCACTGTTTAACGCGCTTTTCCGGGCAAATTCTGAGGCAGATCAATAGCAGCGCCGGGTTCTGTGGCACTCCCCGGCACCAGCAACCACACTTAGTGTAAGACACAGTCCATGCCGGGGAGGACCTCCATGCGAGCCCAATACTGCCATATCGGCAATCAGATGATCGAAGTCGCGGTCATCGACGACGTAATGACCATAAAAGGACACGGCAGTCTGTCCGACGTCACTGTGGACATTCCCTATGCAGAAGCGCTCGAGGCAGCCAAGGCCTACGTTGAGCAACACGGAGGTGACCTGCCCCAACTGTATCGGGCTGGCTGGATGGCGGAGGAAAACCGCTACGAAGAGAAAGGGATCTACTCTAGCAACCCCGACCTTCAGGTCTGGCAGGACCGCAAAGCCACAGAGCAAACGAAATAGCCCGTAGGGCAGGCACTGTCCCACAACGAAAAAAGCCCTGTTTTCACAGGGCTTTTTTCTGAATATTTGGTGGAATGGCTGATGGAGATTGAATCCTCAGCAACCGAAACCTAAATTCAATCTATACATATCAGGGACTTAGTGTTCACCCTGGCTCAACCAAAATGAATCCGATTGCGGGGCCAGGCAGAGTGTGACCAGATTCCAGATACGAAAAAGCCCCTGAAAATCAGGGGCTTAATCTAAATGATGGGGTGGCTGATGGGATTTGAACCCACGACAACCGGAATCACAATCCGGGACTCTACCAACTGAGCTACAGCCACCACTGTTATGGCGCACCCGGCAGGATTCGAACCTGCGACCAGCTGCTTAGAAGGCAGCTGCTCTATCCAACTGAGCTACGGGCGCAAGAAAATGACCAATCCGGTGCATTTTTCGAGTTATCGGCAAACTAGTCAACAACTCTAAAAAGTGGTCGGTGATAGAGGATAAGGGCCTGCGGCCGTCCTCTGGTCCGCTCATTCCAACAGCTGCGATGCGCTACCAGGCTGAGCTAATCACCAATCACGAAATAGTGGTCGGTGATAGAGGATTCGAACCTCTGACCCTCTGGTCCCAAACCAGATGCGCTACCAGGCTGCGCTAATCACCGACTATTTGTTTCTTCTTTTGAGTCCGAGTTGTTTGGAACCAGCTGGTCCCTCTCTTACCCAAAACCGGGGATGCGCTAGAAGGCTGCGCTAATCACCGACTGTTTGTTGTTACGGGTTACCCCTCGACAACGGGGGCGAATATTAGCTGTGGCGGCTTCCAAGGTCAAACACTTTTTTATGCATCCATTTCTAATTGGACAATCCCTGTACTCCAACCACACTAATTTCATGACACAGCGCACTTTAGCTGGCAAAATGCGCAGCGGCGTCAACCTATTCAGCTACATAGGAAGTCTGTAGAGATGACAGCAACACTAATAGACGGCAAAGCCATTGCCGCGTCCGTTCGTCAGAACATCGCCTCACAAGTTCAATCCCGTACCCAACAGGGCCTCCGCGCCCCCGGCCTGGCCGTTATCCTGGTCGGCAGCGACCCCGCCTCCCAGGTTTATGTCGGCAACAAACGCAAAGCCTGCGAACAGGTTGGCTTTGTCTCCCGAAGTTTCGACCTGCCCGCCGATACCGCTCAGTCTGATCTGCTGACTCAGATCGACCTCCTCAATGAGGACCCCAGTATCGACGGCATTCTGGTGCAACTGCCCCTGCCTGAGCACATCGACAGTGCCACCGTCATCGAGCGCATTCGCCCCGATAAAGATGTGGATGGGTTTCACCCCTACAACGTCGGTCGCCTGGCTCAGCGCATCCCGGTGCTGCGTCCCTGCACGCCCCTGGGGATCACCCACCTCATCGAATCCACCGGTATCCGCACTCAGGGGCTGCACGCCGTGGTGGTTGGCGCCTCCAACATCGTCGGTCGCCCCATGACCCTGGAGCTGCTGCTCGGCGGTTGCACCACCACCACCTGCCATAGATTCACCAAGGACCTGCGCCACCATGTGGAGCAGGCTGACCTGCTGGTGGTGGCCGTAGGCAAGCCCGACTTCATTCCTGGCGAATGGATCAAGCCTGGCGCCATCGTCATCGATGTCGGCATCAACCGCCTGGAGGATGGCCGCCTGGTCGGAGACGTGGAGTTCGATGCGGCCAAAGAGCGCGCCGGACACATCACGCCGGTTCCCGGTGGCGTGGGTCCCATGACCATCGCCTGCCTGCTGCAGAACACCCTGTTTGCCTGCGAGCAGTACCACAGCTAGGCAACCTTGAGATAAGACCCCCAACAAAAAAGCCCGCAATTGCGGGCTTTTTTATCTTGCCGGAACAGGCCCTAACGATTACTTACGGCGCCAGGTGGTACCGCCAGCACCATCTTCCAGCACAATACCCATGGCGGTCAGGGCATCCCGGGCCTCGTCGGCCTTGCCCCAGTCCTTGGCGGCACGAGCATCGTTACGCTGCTTGATCAGGGCTTCGATGGTCGCCACCTCATCCTCATCACCGCCCCCTTGCAGGAACTGCTCTGGCTGCTGCTGCAAAATACCCAGCACTTCGCCAATCCCCTTCAGGGTCGCTGCCAGGTCTGCGGCCAGCTCAGGATTGTTCTCCTTGGCAATGTTCAGCTCCCGGGCCAGATCAAACAGCACGGATACCGCTTCCGGGGTGTTGAGGTCGTCGTTCATCGCCTCGCGGAAGGTTGCCTGATAACTCTCCAGCACCTGTCCGCCCTCCGGGGCACCACGCAGGGCGGTATAGAGCCTCTCCATGGCGGCATGGGCCTGATCCAGGTTCTCTTCGGAGTAGTTCAGCTGGCTGCGATAGTGGCTGGAGAGCAGGAAGTAGCGCACCGACTCACCCTGATACACCTTCAGCACGTCACGGATGGTGAAGAAGTTACCCAGAGACTTGGACATCTTCTCCTTGTTCACCTGCACCATGCCGGAGTGCATCCAGTAGTTCACGTAGTTGTTGTCGTTGGCACAGCAGCTCTGAGCCACCTCATTCTCATGGTGAGGGAACATCAGGTCTGACCCACCGCCATGGATGTCGAACACCTTGCCCAGGTGCTTCTCGTTCATGGCAGAGCACTCGATGTGCCAGCCAGGACGGCCCTTGCCCCATGGAGAATCCCAGGAGGGCTCACCGGGCTTGGCGCTCTTCCACAGGGCAAAGTCCATGGGGTTGCGCTTGGCCTCCTCCACGTCCACCCGGGCACCGGCCTGCAGCTGCTCCAGGTCCTGCTTGGACAGTTTGCCGTACTCGCCGAAGGTGTTCACCTCAAACCAGACATCACCATTGCCAGAGACATAGGCATGCCCCTTGTCCACCAATCGCTGGATGATGTCGATGATCTCAGCCATATGGCCGGTCACCGTTGGGGTGATGTCGGGACGCAGCAGGCCCAGGGCATCGAAGTCTTGGTACATCGCCTGGGTGAAGCGTTCCACCAGGGCGTCGCAGCTCTCACCGTTTTCCGCGGCACGGCGGATGATCTTGTCATCGACGTCGGTGATGTTGCGGACGTAGTTCACCTCCATGCCCAGGGAGCGCAGGTAACGAACGGCGATATCGAACGCGACGTAGGTGCGACCGTGACCGATGTGACAGTAGTCATAGATGGTGACCCCACACACGTACATGCCCACCTTGTTGGGGACGATTGGGGTAAAGGTCTCTTTCTGTCTGGTCAGCGTATTAAAAATCTTTAGCATTGCACCGCTCGTTATACTGTTTGACGTTAAGCGAAAATCAAAGGCGATAGTTTATCACGACTTCACCTGCTGAAAACGGGCTTTTTGGCCATGAGAGAACTACCCCTTTTCTCACACCTTTTGCTTAAGGTAAAATTTGTAAACCATTCATAATGAGGTCCCTATTATGGTGACACTGACCACCAACTTCGGCGATATCAAGCTGGAACTCTTTGCCGACAAGGCTCCTAAAACCGTTGAAAACTTCCTGAACTACGTGAAGCAGGGTTTCTACGACAACACCATCTTCCACCGCGTTATCGACGGCTTCATGGTTCAAGGTGGTGGTTTCACCGCAGACATGCAGCAGAAGCCAACCGGTGCGGGCGTCGAGAATGAAGCCAACAACGGTATCTCCAACAAGGTGGGCACCATCGCCATGGCCCGCACCCCGGATCCACACTCCGCCACCGCCCAGTTCTTCATCAATGTGAACGACAACACCTTCCTGGACTTCAAGAACGAGTCCATGCAGGGTTGGGGTTACTGCGTATTCGGCCAGGTGGTTGAAGGCATGGATGTGGTTGAGAAGATCAAGGCGGTGAAAACCGGCAACCACGGCATGCACCAGGACGTTCCCCTGGAGTCTGTGGTTATCGAGAGCGCCAAGCTTGAAGACTGATAACCTTCAGAGGGTCGCCGTTGGCGGCCCTCGCACCCTGTTTATCGGCGATCTGCACCTGAGCGCTGAGCGTCCCGACATCACCCGGGCCTTCGCCCGCTTCCTGGACACCGAACTCCCCGGTGCCGACGCCCTCTATATCCTGGGTGACCTGTTCGAGGCCTGGATAGGGGATGATGACCTGACCCCCTTCAACAGCGAAATTGCTGCCCTGCTTCATCAGGCCAGCGCCCATGCCCCCATCTTCTACATTCATGGCAACCGCGATTTTCTGGTGGGACCGGACTTCGCCAAGCGCGCTGGCATCAGCCTGCTTCCCGAAGTGGAGACTCTGACACTCTACGGAGTTCCCACGGTGATCCTCCATGGTGACAGCCTCTGCACCGCCGATCTGGAGTATCAGAAGTTTCGCCGCCTCAGGAATCGCCCCTGGTTCCGGCTGTTGATGCTCTCCCTGCCCCTGCGCATGCGCCGCGCCCTGGCTCGCCGTGCCCGTGCACGCAGCAAGGCGGCCAATGCAGACAAGGACATGACCATCATGGACGTCACCCCCTCTGCCGTCGGCCACCTGCTCGACCAGACCCAAGCCCAGCGGATGATCCATGGCCACACCCACAGACCCGCGATTCACCCGTTGCCCGACAACCGCCAACGAGTGGTGGTGGGAGACTGGTATCAACAGGACAGTGTGCTTCTGGTGACCCCGGAGGAGTGCAAACTCTCCAGCCAAGCCCTACCTAAAGCTTAACCGACTGTAATATAGAAAGTTATCCCCAACCCTCCTCCGTCCGGCTCGACCTTGGGCCGGATAAAAGCGTGATCTTATTCAAACTTCTCCTTGACTCGTGCTCGGCAATCCCTAATAACTATTCAGGAAGTAGTTGTATCGTCTGATGTTTCGACGACCATCATTGTTTGAGGTTCAAGCAGGGGATAATAACTATGATACTCAATCATTTATGGGGACTTTATGCCCATCCACGCCAGGAATGGCAGAGCATCGAGCAAACCCACGAAGGGATGGGCGCCAGCCTGACCCACATCTTTGTCATCGCACTGATCCCGGCCATCTGCGGCTTTTTTGCCAGCAGTTACATCGGCTGGAGCATCGGCGCAGGGGATCCCATCAAGTTGACCCAGGCCAGTGCCGCCAAGATGGCCATCGCCATGTACGCAGCGTTGATCGCCGGCGTATTCCTTCTGGCCTACCTGGCTCACTGGATGGCCAAAACCTTCGGCGCCAAACCCAGCTTTACCCAGGCGGTTGAGCTCTCCGCCTATACCGCCACACCGCTGTTCATGGTCGGCTTTGCCACCCTCTACCCCGAACTGTGGTTTGTGATGGTCGTGGGCCTGGCAGGCATCGCCTATTCGGTCTATCTGCTCTATTCCGGGGTGCCCATCATCATGAACATTCCTGAAGAGCGCGGGTTCATCTACGCCAGCTCTCTGGTGACTTGCGGCCTGGTGCTGCTGGTGGCCATCCTTGCCTCCTCGGTGATCCTGTGGAATGTGGGTTTCGGCCCCTCCTACATCAGTTGACCGTTCCGTCGCAGGAATGAAAAACGCGCCAGCAGGCGCGTTTTTTGTACCACAGAGATCACGTCATCACTTTAGGGGTGGCAGACGTTGTGAATCTCCAGGTTGCTGCTCTGCTCTGAGTCGCGCTTGGTCTTGGCATCATCGCTGCGATCCTCATTCAGTCGGTCCAGGTAGGCCTGGTCCACATCCTGAGTCACATACTGACCATTAAACACAGACGTATCAAAGCGGCTCACCGTCGGGTTCTCTTCACTCACGGCAGCCACCAGGTCCGGCAGATCCTGGTAGATCAGGCCATCGGCACCAATGATCTTGCACACCTCCTCCACATCCCGACCATGGGCGATCAGCTCCTGAGAACTGGGCATATCGATGCCGTAGACATTGGGGAAGCGGATCTCTGGGGCGGCTGAGGCAAAGTACACCTTGCGAGCTCCGGACTCACGGGCCATCTCGATGATCTGTTCAGAGGTGGTACCCCTGACCACGGAGTCATCCACCAGCAGGACGTTCTTACCCTTGAACTCCTGACCGATGGCGTTGAGCTTGCGGCGCACCGACTTCTTGCGCTCCTCCTGACCCGGCATGATAAAGGTCCGGCCTACGTAGCGGTTCTTCACAAAGCCCTGGCGGTAGGGAAGATCCAGCTCGTTGGCAATCTGCAGGGCGATGTCGCAGGAGGTTTCAGGGATGGGGATCACCACATCGATGTCGTGATCTTCCCATTCCCGGGCAATCTTGGCGCCCAGCTTGCGTCCCATGTTCACCCGACTGGCGTAGACAGAGATGCCGTCAATGGTGGAGTCGGGGCGAGCAAAGTAGACAAACTCGAAGATGCAGGGGTTCAGCTGGGGGGCTTCGGCGCACTGCTTGGTGAACAGTTGACCTTGGCAATCCACGTACACCGCCTCTCCGGGAGCCACGTCACGGATGTACTCAAAACCCACCGCATCCAGGGCCACACTCTCCGACGCCACCATGTACTCGTGGCCCTTGTCGGCGCTGCGTTTGCCCAGCACCAGGGGACGAATGCCGTTGGGGTCACGGAACGCCACCAGTCCCTGGCCGACAATGAGCGCCACACAGGCGTAGGCGCCGCGTACCGTGGCGTGCAGCTTGGTGACCGCCTCAAACACCTGCTCGGGGGTCAGCACATAACCAGGCTGTTGCTGGATCTCATGGGCCAGCACATTCAACAGCAACTCAGAGTCTGAATTGGTGTTGATGTGGCGGCGCATCTGAGCCATCTGTTCGCTGAGCTGGTGGGCGTTGGTGAGGTTGCCGTTGTGGGCGAGGGTGATTCCGAAGGGAGAGTTGACGTAGAAGGGTTGGGCTTCCGAGGAGCTGGAAGAGCCTGCGGTGGGATAGCGTACGTGGCCTATCCCCACATTCCCTTGTAACCGCAACATGTGCTTGCTCTGGAACACATCCTTCACCAGGCCATTTGCTTTGCGCAGACGGAAGGCTTCGCCATCCACTGTCACAATACCGGCGGCATCCTGGCCCCGGTGCTGCAACACAGTCAACGCATCATAAATGGTTTGGTTAACGGAGGAATGAGCGACAATTCCGACGATACCACACATTATGTTTGGTCCTTAGTTGGTAAGAAGTTCATAGTTTGTAGGGTCATTCTATTTTTATATTTTTGGTAAAAAGCTGGAGCTTTGCTCCAAATATTGGAAGAACCATTGGATGACGACCTTGAACTCGGGGATCAGCAGGGAGTCCTGCCACCAGTCCGAGGAGGCCGCCGGAGTAAAACTGTCGAGGAAAAACAGGGCTGCGGCCACCACCAGGGCGCCACGGGCGGCACCGAATACCACGCCAAGCAGACGATCGGTTCCCGTAAGGCCGGTGCGATCCACCATCTGGCCCACCAGATAGTTCAGCAGACCGCCAAGGATCAGGGTCGCCACAAAGAGCACGGCAATGGCTGCGCCATTGCGCAACATGGGATCATCAATCTGGGTCAGGTAGACCGCCAGATCTTCATAGAAACGGCTTGAGATCAGAAAAGCAAGCAACCACACCACCAGTGACATCGCCTCTCTGGCGAAACCACGAACCAGACTAATCAGGACCGACAGGCCCACTACGCCCAAAATGGCGTAGTCTATCCATACCATCACAGCGAGCATCGCCTCCTAGTGTTTCTTGCGCGGCAATTCTAACAGAGGGTGCAGGGTTTCTCACCAAAAATCGCCCCCCTGGGGAATCCACTAAAAAGCCCGCATGATGCGGGCTTTTACTTCGATTATGACTATATATCTGTGGCCTTATAGGGCACCAGCGCTCCTTTAAGATCCGTGGCCTTGGCCAGGCGCAACTGCTCCTTCTCCAACTTGGACCTGGAGACATCCGGGCCCACAAACACCCGATTGATCTTACCTTCTACCGGCCGTGACGGAACGCTGTAGGCCCTAAACCCCTTCTCCCGGAGCTCATTCACCAACTTGGCCACATTCTTGGCATTTCTGAAGCTGCCCACCTGTAATGTCCAGCTCGATTTCAACTTGCTGCTCTTGGCCGCAGGCTTGGGCTCGCTTTTGGCCGAGGCGGTCTGGACAGGCTCAGCTTTCTTAGCGGTCTCGGCCTTGGGTGTGGAAACCACAGACTCAGAAGCCGGCTCAGACTGGCCGCCCCCAGACTGCAGGGTAATCTCCTCGAACGCCTGCTCCGGCACGCCCTGAGGCAGAGCCACCGGTCCCAGTGGGATGGTCGCAAAGTTCTCCTCCAGCCGGCGCTTTTCGCCGTCCAGCAGGTTGGGCAGAAAAATCACCGCCAGGGCGGTCAATACCAAGGTGCCTACAATGCGGTTTTTCAGCTGATCCGACAACAGTTACTCTCCCTCAAACAGACTCTGAGCCTGGGCCACAGTGTAAAAGGAGCCAAACACAATGACCAGATCCAAATCCGAGGCCTGTTCACAGGCACGATTCACGGCACTCTCTACCGAAGACGCAACCCCCCTGGCACCGACGGCCTTGGCAATACGCCAGCCATCGGCGCCTCTGGGCACCTCAAGAGGCGCAGGAAACCAGCTGTCGACCACAGGCAACAGCGGCTCAAGAGACTCTTCAATCTCCTTGTCGTCCAACATGGCACACACCGCCAGCACCCTACCCTCTCCCTTGAGCTGCGCCAGGCGCTGGGCCAGGAGACGGGCCGCATGGGGGTTATGAGCCACGTCGGCGTAGACCCGAGGGGCCTGGCTGAGAAGCTGCATGCGACCAGGCAGAGACGCCCGGGCCAATCCGTCCCTAAGGTTGGTATCGGACAGCTCAGGCTTCAATTGCTCCAGGGCAGCCAAGGCGGTCACCGCATTGACGGCAGGGAGAGAGGGGATGGGCAGCCCGTCAACCTGACGAACGGCCCCCTTGAACTGCCAGTTGTCCCGGTGAAACTCGCCATGAAAGTCGGTGCCGGTTCGGATCAGTGGTGCACCAATTTCAGCGGCAACCTCAATCACAGAGCATGGCAGATCCGGCTCGCCGATGATGGCAGGCACACCAGGGCGGAAGATGCCCGCCTTCTCCCGGCCCACCGACTCCCGGGTATCCCCCAGGTATTCCTGGTGATCCAGGTCGATGGAGGTGATCACCGCCATGTCCGCATCGATGAGGTTGGTGGCATCCAGCCGCCCGCCCAGGCCAACCTCCAGCAGCACCACTTGTGGGCGGTGCCTGGCAAAGAGGTAGAGGGCGCCAAGGGCAGAAAACTCGAAGAAAGTCAGCTGAATATCGCCCCGGGCCAGCTCAATGGCGGCAAAGGCATCCAGGTGCGCCTGATCGTCCAGTTCCTGGCCATTGATGCGGACACGCTCATTGTATCGGTGCAAATGGGGAGAGCTGAACACCCCGGTGGTCGCTCCCCCCTCAAGGAGGATCGATTCCATCATGGCGCAGGTGGAGCCCTTGCCATTGGTGCCGGCAACGGTGACAACGGTGGAGTGCGGCAGGCTATCCAGCCCCATCAGGGCGGCGACCTTAGCCAGGCGACTGAGGCCCATGTCGATGTCGGCAGGATGCACCGACAAGATATGATTAAGCCAGTCCACAAGGGACTGGCTTTCAAATCGGGTAGAGCCGGGCATTACTCAGTCTCTTGGGGTGGAGCCTGGGTAAACTTCCCAATCACTCGAGCCAGGGTGTCACGCATCTCGCGACGATCGACGATCATGTCGATGGCGCCCTTCTCCAGCAAAAACTCACTGCGCTGGAACCCTTCAGGCAGCTGCTCGCGAACAGTCTGCTCGATCACCCGGGGACCGGCAAAGCCAATCAATGCCTTGGGTTCGCCCACGTTGATGTCACCCAGCATCGCCAAAGATGCGGACACACCACCCATGGTGGGATCGGTCAGCACCGAGATGTAGGGCAAGCCACGCTCGCTCATCTTGGCCAGGGCCGCAGAGGTCTTGGCCATCTGCATCAGGGAGAACAGAGCCTCCTGCATGCGGGCACCACCACTGGCAGAGAAACACACCAGGGGCAGGTTCTTATCCAGGCACACCTCAACGGCGCGCACAAAGCGAGCACCGACCACAGAAGCCATGGAGCCGCCCATAAAGGAAAACTCGAAGGAGCAGGCAACAACGTGCATCCCCTTCAGTTTGCCCTCTGCCGCCACCAGGGCGTCCTTCTCACCGCTGGCACGCTCGCCCTGGACGATACGGTCTTTGTACTTCTTGGAGTCGCGGAACTTCAGGATGTCCTGCGGCTCGAGATCGGCACCGATCTCTCTCAGGGTGCCCTCGTCGAAAAACTTTTCCAGCCGAGCACGGGCTCCGATACGCATGTGGTGATCGCACTTGGGACACACCTCCAGGTTGCGCTCCAATTCGGCGCGGTAGAGGATCTGGTCACACTGCTCACATTTGCTCCATACACCTTCTGGTACGGAGTGGCGACGGGCCGCGACTGTTTTACTTTTAGGCAGGATTTTCTCTAACCAACTCATCGTCGCTAGTCCTGTTTTCTGAATGGCCTGATTAGGCTGTTATCTGCTTCAATCAGGCTATTAAGTCGATAATAATAGCCTGTTTTCGAATTCTGTTTCTGGCGCTTGGGCGCAAACTGGCTAAATTAAACCACAAAGGTCACACTGGCGATACCGAAAACTGGTCTAACCCGATAATTCTCGGGGATATTGCGGCAATCTTCAGGGTTTATTAGCCGATCTTCCTACAACGGGTCGGGAAGGAAGAGAGGGCCGGGTTCAGTCCTAGGCAGGCCAAACTCCTCCGGGTAGTCCACCTCAACCAGATACAACCCCTCCGCCTTGGCGGTGGCTGCAGCCAGGGCACGATCCTTGCCCGCCAACAACTCGGCGATCCACTCCACCGGCTGCTCCCCTTTGCCCACTTCCATCAGCGAACCGATGATGTTGCGCACCATATGGTGAACAAAGGCATTGGCTTTGATATCCATAATGACGAAATGGTTCCGCCGGCTGACACTCAGGTGGTGAACATTGCGCCAGGGTGACTTGGATTGGCACTGCACCGCCCTGAACGCACTGAAGTCATTCTCGCCCAGCAGCAGCTGTCCCGCCTGGTGCATCAGCGTCTCATCCAGGTCATGATAATAGTGGCTCACCCCACGCCCCAGGATCGCCGGACGGTACCTGTGGTTGTAGATGATGTAGCGGTAGCGGCGGGCAGTGGCGGAGAATCGCGCGTGGAACTCGTCACTGACCGGCTTGGCCCAGCGCACGGCAATGTCACCGGGCAGGTTGGCGTTCAGTCCCAGGGTCCAGGCACGCTCCGGACGAACCGCATCGGTATCAAAGTGCACCACCTGTCCGGTGCCATGCACGCCGGCATCGGTGCGCCCGGCACAGCTGACCTCCACAGGGTGATTGGCAACAACGGAGATCGCTTCCTCTAACCGCTGCTGAACGCCAATCACCTCTCGCTGGCGCTGCCAGCCATAGTAGTGACTGCCGTCATACTCAATACCCAGTGCCACTCTCATAAATGGTTCAACCTGCTTTACTCAAAAAGGGGCGCATTATACCAGACTCCAGCCCGTTTGGATCCCGCTGTTGGGCCCAACCAAGGCGGGCCATTGTACGTGATTCACAGCGACGCAACAGCCGCAGTTCTGAAATCTGACGACGCCACAGCCGACATCTGTGTAGAGCAATTGCTCATACCTCGCCCCTGGCCGGTTTTGTGACGCAAAGCCGTTGATCAAGCATAAAAAACGGCGACCCAGGGCCGCCGTTTTCATTGAATACCGGATTACATTTTGTCCAACAGACTCTGGGCTTCCAGCTTCTGCGGCTCGGCGCCCTTCTCCACCACCTCTTTCAGCAGGGCCTTGGCACTGTCCTTATCGTCGATCTCAATATAGGCTCTGGCCAGATCCAGCTTGGCGCTGAAGCCGCCGTCCTCATCGTCTACATCCACGCCACTGGCGTCACCCACCAGATCGGACAGGTCGGAATCTCCGATGTCCAGGTCCAGGCCGTTGTAGGGCTCGAAGTTAGGCTCTGTGGTGCCTGACTCATCCAGCAGCTTGTCGATGTCGATGAACCCCTCCTCCTGAGCAGCTTCACTCTGAGAGGGCTCAGGCTGAGCGGCCCCCATGGAAAGGGAGGGCTCACCGGCGGTCAGATCCAGGCCACCGAGGGGCGCCTCGGGTTCCGGCATCAGAGGCTCAGGCTGCGCCTCAGGCGGCTCGGGCTGAGATTGCGGCTGGCTCTGAGGTGCAGCCTCCTCGGCGGCCCCCTTGAGCAGGGCATCAATCTCATCCTCGCCCAGGCTGGGCTCCACCTCTGGAGCCTCGTGGCTGAGCTCGACCATGTCATTGGTGTCATCCAGTGCGACCCCAAGCTCCTCCATCACGGTATCGATGTCCGGCTCCAGCTCACTCATCGCCATGTTGGCCAGCAGTTCATCGTCCCCCTGTGCCTCGGCAGCCTGAGGCGCACTGTCGGTCAGGCTGACCTCCGGCTGCTCCTCCATGCTCTGATGTTCCTGCAGCAGCTCTTCCAGGGACTGAACAGGCTCATCCTCCTCCTGTACCTGGGGATCCAGCTGGATAGCACTCTCCAGATCCATCCCTTCGGTGCCATCGGCAACCTGGGGCTGCGCCGCGGTGGCAACAGGTTCAGGAACAGGAGCCAGGTTTGGATCGGAGATCTGGGCAATGCTGGCGTCGGGCTCCGGGGAGCGACGACGCAGGAACAGCCATATCAGGGCCAGCACAAAGATGGTGGGCACCACACCGGCAATGCCCACCAACCAGGGCTTGCTCCACAACTGCTGCCAGATGCCGCTCTCCTCCATCTCCTCCACCGGCTCAAACACTTCACCTGTGGGTTCGGTTGCGATGGGCGTGCGCAGTTGCTGCTCCAATTCACGGTTCACAGCCTGCTGATCGTCCAGGGCATCCTGCAACACCTGAATCTGACCATTGAGTTCCTCCAGGCGAGCCTTGAGCAGTTCGTTCTGCTCCAGCATGGCGCCCATCTCATCGATGGACATGCCCAGGTCGCGACGCAGCTGAGCAATCTGCTCGGCAGACTGGCGTCTCTGCTCATCCAGCTGACCACTCAGCTCATCCAGCTTGGCACTGACCTCATCCGGGCCGGTGTTGCTTGCGGGAGTGAACTGGCTGGCAGGCTTGGAGGCAGGTTGGGGCTCGGGTTGAACCTTGGGCTTTGACTCCGCCTTGGGCGCAAGCTTGGCGGGCTTAGTGCTCCACTGACGGTCGTCCTGGGTGGCTTTGCGCTTGGCCTCCACCGGGTCGATGGCCAGGATGGTCTGGCTGTCGGGCAGCGTCAGCATCATCCCCTTTTCGAGGGAGTTGAGGTTGTTGGCATTGAACGCCTGAGGGTTGGCCTCATAGAGCGCCACCATGGTCTGGTAGACCGTGGCACCTTCAGGCTTGTGGGCATTCGCCAGACGCCACAGGGTGTCCTTGGGGCTGGTTGGGCCAATGGTGACCTGCTTCACCTCGCCCTTGGGCCCGGCGAGAGATACCCCTTCTGCGACAACACCCAGTGAGAGAGAGCAGCTCAGAGCGCCCCCCAGAAGAGCAGCCAATACCCTTTGCTTTCCAGTCATTTTGCAGGCCCGCATATCTCGAATTTTATCTGAATCTAATTACAGCGATTTCAACACTATATCTTATCTGATTCCAGGACGACAGTTGTTGTGAAGCCGCGCCGGGCGCGGGCTTCACAATTCGTCAACCTAGAGGTAGTCGCGCACCAGAACTTCGGCAATCTGCACCGCATTCAAGGCAGCGCCTTTGCGGATGTTGTCCGCCACCACCCAGAGGTTCAGGCCACAGGGGTGACTGAGATCCTGACGAACCCGGCCAACAAACACCTCGTCCTGACCCGTGGCGTTGCCTACCTGGGTGGGGTAATCGATGTCCTCCTCCATCAGGGTCACACCCGGGGCCTGATTCAACAGCGCTTTCACCTCCTCCACCGAGGTGGGTTGACGGGTCTCCAGGTGAATCGCTTCGCCATGACCATGGAATACCGGCACCCGTACGGCGGTGGCATTGACCATCACCGAGGCATCACCGAGGATCTTCTGGGTCTCCCACAGCATCTTCATCTCCTCCTTGGTGTAGCCATTGTCCATGAAGGCATCGATCTTGGGCAGGCAGTTGAAGGCGATCTGGTTGTCAAATACCTCACTCTTCGCCGGCAGGCCGTTGAGCAGTTGGGCACACTGCTTGGCCAGCTCCTCGATGGCACGGCGCCCGGCACCGGAGACCGACTGGTAGGTGGTCACATTGATGCGCTCAATGCCGTACTGCTGATGGATCGGGTTCAGCGCCACCAGCATCTGGATGGTGGAGCAGTTGGGGTTGGCAATGATGTTGCGGTTACGGAACTCCTCCAGGGCGTGGGGATTGATCTCCGGCACCACCAGAGGCACTTCCGGATCATTGCGGAAGTGGGAGGTGTTATCGATCACCACACAGCCCTCATCGGCCGCCACCTCAGCCCAGCGCGCAGACACCTCTCCGCCGGCGGAGAAGAACGCCAACTCAACCTGGCTCCAGTCAAACTTCTCCACGTCCTCGACGGTCAGCTCTTCGCCCTTGAAGCTGACGCTCTTGCCGGCACTGTTGGTGCTGGCCAGAGGAAACAGCTGTCCTACTGGAAAATTCCGCTCCTCCAGGATCTGAATCAGGGTTTCACCAACGGCGCCGGTGGCGCCCAGAATCGCAACATTAAAGGCCTGTGCCATGAGGGTTCTCTCTTGTGTTAAATCCGAGTTGTGACCAGAGGCCGGCCTGCTGTGCAGGTCCCTCTATGGTCAGTGACATAAATTCCCGGCGCTCGAGGTGCGCCTTGCGCTGTCGGTCAAATCCGCCAGGCTGACTGAACCAAGCGCGAAAGCGCCGGTCCTGTGCATCGATGTCGTACACCAACCGAGCCAGCCTGGCCATGTCGCCCTGGCTGCCCAGATCAGCCAAACCTACCGAGCTGATACTGGATGGCGGCACATAGGTGCTCAGCGGCGGAACCTTGCTGATTCCCAGGGTCTGCGCCAATGTGTTCAGCAACAACCAGTTCCCCCTGAGTTTTGCCTCAACGCTGTATCCGGCAATGTGGGGGGTGGCGATGTCGGCCAAAGCCACCAATTCCGCCAGGGGATTAGGCTCTCCCTCCCACACGTCCAAAATCAGCCGGCAATCGGGACAGGCGCGCTTGTGGACAACCAGCGCTTCATTGTCCACCACCTCTCCCCGGCAGGCGTTCACCAGCCAGGCGTCGGGCTTGAGCATCGCCAGCCGATGCCCATCAAGAAGATGATAGGTGCAATCTTCGCCATCCCGATTCAGCGGCACATGGCAACAGATGATGTCCGACCGTGCCAGCAGAGTGTCCAAGTCGACAAAACTGCGCGGATCCCCCTGGCGCTGCAAAGGGGGATCATTGAGCAGCACTGTCATGCCCAGCGCCTTGGCCCGCTCTGCAGTGGCGCTGCCGGTATTGCCGGCGCCAATGACCCCAAGGGTGCGACCGCTCAGGCTGACGCCCAGCCTCTCAGCCAGGGTGAGCAGCGCAGTGAGCACATACTCACCGACCGACTGGGCATTACAACCCGGCGCATTACTCCAGGGGATCCCCCGTGCCTCCAGGGCCTGGGTATCGATATGGTCAAAGCCTATGGTGGCGGTACCGACAAATTGTAACCTGGACGCGGCTGAGATAAGACTCTCATCCACCTGGGTCACACTTCGTACCAGCAGGATATCGGCATCGCGCACCTGTTCAGCGCCAATATCACGCCCGGGATAAACGCGGATCTCCGCATGGTCGCCAAACATGGCATCCAGTGCCGGCATATTCTCATCTGCAACGATAATCATCGGTCAGGGAGGGGAGTGGGGAATACAGGAGGGGGAGTGTATCAAAAGCGAAGCCGGGATTCAGTATCCCGGCTTCGTTCAAGCGCTTGGCAGCTATCGGGGATTAACCCTTGTACTTGCGAACAATCAGGGTGGCGTTGGTGCCGCCAAAGCCGAAGCTATTGCTCATGAAGGTGTTCACAGGCTGCTCGCGGGTCTCGGTAACGATGTCCAGGCCCTCGGCTTCGGGATCCAGATTGTCGATATTGATGGAAGGCGCAATGAAATCATTGTCCATCATCAGCAAGCTGTAGATCGCCTCGTGAACACCTGCGGCGCCCAGGGCGTGACCGGTCATCGCCTTGGTGGCACTGATGGCAGGGCTGTTGCTACCGAATACTTCCTGAATGGCGCCCAGCTCTTTGGTGTCACCCACTGGCGTGGAGGTACCATGGGTGTTGATGTAATCGATGGACACATCGTCACCGGCCTGCTCCAGCGCCATCTTCATGCAGCGCACGGCGCCTTCGCCACTGGGAGCAACCATGTCATAGCCATCAGAGTTGGCACCGTAGCCGACGATTTCGCCATAAATCTTGGCACCGCGGGCCAGAGCATGCTCCAGCTCTTCAACCACAACCATGCCGCCGCCACCGGAGATGACAAAACCATCACGGTCAGCATCATAGGTACGGGACGCCTTGGTGGGGTCTTCATTGTACTTGGTGGACAGGGCGCCCATGCCGTCGAAGCCCATGGCCAGGGTCCAGTGCAGCTCCTCGGAACCACCGGCAAACACGATGTCCTGCTTGCCCAGCTGAATCTGCTCAACCGCGTTGCCGATGCAGTGCGCACTGGTGGCACAGGCGGAGCTGATGGAGTAGTTCACACCCTTGATCTTGAAGGGGGTGGCCAGACAGGCGGAAGCGGTGGAAGACATGATGCGAGGCACCAGGTAGGGGCCCACGCGGCGAACGCCCTTGCTGCGAAGCGTGTCGGCTGCCTGCACCTGGTTCAGGGAGGAGGCACCACCACAGCCGGCGATGATGCCGGTACGCAGGTTACTCACCTGATCCTCTTCGAGACCAGCGTCGTCGATGGCTTCCTTCATGGCGATGTAGGCGTAGGCAGCAGCGTCGCCCATAAAGCGCAGGGTCTTGCGGTCAACGTGCTCGGAGGTGTCGATCTTCAGATCGCCCCACACGCGGCTACGCAGGCCCAGTTCCTCAAATTGTTCTGAGTAGCTCAGGCCACTCTTACCAGCCTTAAGGGAAGCTTTCACTTCCTCGGCGTTGTTGCCAATACTGGAAACGATGCCCAGTCCGGTAATTACAACTCGCTTCATCGTTGTATCCTGTGTATGAAGATCTTTAAACCGCCGTCATCTTAGCCTGTTTTACAAGCTGAACTGGTCGGCTTTCCCCCCTCGGGGTTAGAATGGCGTCTCAAAATGCAACAGTGAGTACCCCAGTGAATTCCATCAGCCACGCCAAACTGGATTGGCGCGACTCCGACACCCCGGTCTCCATCGAATTCGATGATGTTTACTTCTCCACCGTCGACGGTATCGACGAGACCCGGTATGTATTTATGCAACATAACGGGTTTCCGGAGCGATTTACAGAGCACCCCCATGACACTTTGGTCGTGGCTGAAACCGGTTTCGGCACCGGCCTGAACCTGATGGTGCTGTGGCACAGCTTTCGTCAGTTCCGCCAACGCCACCCCGACGCCCCCTGCAAACGGCTGCACTTTGTCACCATGGAGAAGTATCCGGTCACTGGGGCGGATCTAGCCAGGGCCCACCGTTACTGGCCGGAGTTTGCCGACCAGAGCCGCCAGCTTAAAGCCGCCTACCCCATGCCGCTGCCGGGCTGCCACCGTATGGAGTTTGACCAGGGTCAGGTGGTGGTGGATCTGTGGCTCGGTGACGTCAATGAGTGTCTGGAACAGATGCACGCACCCGCCCAGGGCATCGTCGATGTATGGTTCCTCGACGGATTCACCCCCAGTCGCAACCCCAAGATGTGGCAGGAGCAGTTGTACCTGGAGATGGCCAGGCTCAGCCGCAAAGGGGCGAGCTACGCCACCTTCACCGCCGCCGGACACGTTCGCCGGGGCCTGGAGAAGCAGGGTTTTAGCGTAGTCAAAGATCAGGGATATGGCATCAAACGGGAGATGATCTCCGGCCACTTCGCCACAGAGAAGCCAGAGACTCGCACGCCACAGGAGGTGGCGATTATCGGCGCTGGCGTGGCCGCCGCCCACACCGCACTCAGCCTGGTCCAGCGGGGCATCAAGGTGACCCTCTACAGCCAGGGGGCCCAATCCGCCGACGGTGCCTCCGGCAACCGGCAGGGTGCCCTGTACCCCTTGATGAACCTGGCAGAGGATGGCCTCAGCACCATCTACCAGCAAGGGTTTCTGCTCGCCCGCCAGCGCCTGAACCGACTGGTGGAGGCTGGCCACAGTATCGACCATGACTGGTGCGGCGTGCTGCAACTGAGCCAGAATGAAAAGGATGCCGAGAAGCTCAACCGCATCGGCGCCGCGGGTTTTCCCACCGAACTGGTGCACCCGGTGGATCAGCAGACAGCCAGTCACATCGCCGATCTGCCTCTGGACCGGGGGGGGCTTTACTTCCCCTACGGAGGATGGCTGGCCCCAGAGCAACTGATCCCTGCCCTGATTAACCAGGCCCAGGAGACCGGGCTGCTGAACTGCCACTGGAATCACCAGTTGATCAGCCTAAGCCGTGAAGCCGGGGAGTGGCAGCTTGATTTTGGCGACACCCTCGCCCGCCACCCGCATCTGGTGATCTGCATGGGCCACGCCAGTGCAGACCTGTCCCAGACGGCCCCTTTACCCCTGCAACCGGTCAGAGGCCAGATCAGCGCCCCTGTGGCAGATGACACCCTGTCCAAGCTGAAGACGGTGCTCTGTGCCGATGGGTATCTGGTGCCAGCCCTGGACGGCCGTCTGACCAGTGGGGCCAGCTTCGTCAAGAACAGCCGGGATACTCAGTGGCACCAAGAGGACGTTGAGGAGATTGTCGGTCGCATGAGCAACAGCTTCGGCGGCAGCAACTGGTTGCCAAAACTGCAGTTGGATGACAGCGGCCGCGCCGCCATTCGCGGCTCGGTACGAGACCACTTCCCCCTGATGGGCCCCCTGCCAAATTGGTCTCTGATAGAGAGCACTCCTGCACATTGGCGTCACAAGTCTCTGCCAAACCAGCCGGGTCTGCATCTGGTGTCTGGCCTGGGGTCCCGGGGCCTGTGCAGCGGTGCCCTGATGGCCGAATCCGTGGTGTCGCAGATCTGCGGAGAACCTCTGCCCCTGTCCGAGCAGCAGTTGCAGCGTCTGCTGCCGGGACGGTTCTGGCAAAGACGCATCAATAAGGGCCACCCACCGGTTCCCCAATAGCCCTATCTTCAACGACTTTCAGATAGAAACAGAAAAGGCTCCCAAGGGAGCCTCTTCGGTTTCGGCACACGACAGTGCCTAGTTCTGGGCCAGTCGCTCCAGCAGTTGCTGCCAGGCGTTGCGCACCAGCGCCAGATCTTCCGGGGCCAGTTCGCTGCTGGCGTCATCCAGACGGGTGCCCATGTCCTGAGCCAGCACCTCAAGCAGCCCCTGCTGGCTGTCTTCCAGAGTGCTCAGGCTCAGTGCCAGGTGTCCCTGCAGGTAGCCACTGGCAAACACCTGGTCATCACTGCCCTGCTCCACCATCTCGGTCATCCACTGGTTCGCCAGCAGTTCAATTTGGTCTAACATCCACCCTTCCTACGCTAATGGGTACAACACTTCATCGTGATAACCGGTGATAACGGGGTACCAACCGGCCAGCTGGGCATCCAGCTCCGGGTCGCCAGTATCGGCGATCATCGGCCTTCCCTCAAGCGCTTCGAGCTTGGCTTTGGTGGCCAGCACCAGGATATTCTCCCGGCCTACGGCGCGAATCAGCTGCGGGCTCAGCTGTTGGTTGCCCCGGCCAAACAGGTGCCCTTGCCCACCAATCAGGGTCACCACCAGTTTGGTGGGCCGGCCTTTGACCTGGCTAATAAGCTGATCTGCTGTCATATCCTGCCCCAGCACCTGATCTTCAACGATCAGATCTACCCCGAGCAGGGTGTTCTCCAATCCCAGGTGCTCCATCACCGCGGCCACGGTCGAGCCTGAACCCATGATGTACTGCCACTGGTCATCCAGCCGCTCCTGAAACTCTGCACTGATGTCATCCAGCACCAGGGCTTCCACCTCAACGCCCCCCATCTTAACCGCCTGCACATAATGCAGCGCCTGGGGAATACGCATCTCACCATAGTGACGGGCCCGGACCTGGCCCTGGCGAAACGCCTCCTCGTCGATGTCCCTCACCTCCGCAAGCTCGGTGGAGAGCAACTCACCGCGGATCATCTTGGCCACCACCTCACCGCTGGCCTTGGGGGTAATGCCATAGACCCCGGAGTGGATTTTCACTCCGGCTGGCACACCCAGCACAGGCTGACGGTCGTGCACCTGGGCACAGATATCCCGGGCAGTGCCGTCGCCTCCGGAAAAGAGGATCAGGTCGACCCCTTTGTCCATCAGGGCCTGAGCCGCCAGCTTGGTGTCTGTATCCCGGGTGATGTCACTGCATCTGTGCACCACTTGTGGGCGATAACCCAGGCTCTCCAACAGCGTCTGGCCCATGGGACCGGAGGCGGTCAAGAGCTCCACTGTGTCACTGAGCGCCTCTATCTGCTCCAGGGCGGTGGCCATTCTCAGGTGCGCCTTTGGCTTGGCGCCCAGCGCCAGTGCCTGCTCGGCCATGCCATCGCTGCCCTTGAGAGCAACGCTGCCCCCCAGGCCCGCCAACGGATTGATGATCACCCCGAGTCTGAATTTTCTGTTCATCCTTGCCTTCAGGTTTGTTGACCTTTACTGATTGTTTTTGTCCTAACATTTGACGGTTATGGGTTCAAAGCGCTTGGTGTTTGCTCAAGACAGCAATGAACTCTGATAACTCGCTGCGCCCGGCGGGGCTGGCCTGACTACCGCCACTCTGCGTTGTTCGATTCTGACGTAGAACCACTATGGCTGCAATCGAATGCCTTGATTGCTGGCCGGCATGCTCAATTCAGTTCCAACCCGCAAAGATTACCAAGCCTTAAAAACTGAACTGCCCCGGCGTCAGGGGCGCGGTGCCGTACTCGTTGCCAAGGTCATCAATCAGTGCCTGGGCCCGCACCGGAAAGCCCTGCTGCAGATAGATCAGGGCCTGCTGCTGCACCCTCGACTGAAATCCTGAACGGTCCACCTCTGCGCCCCCCAGGTTGTCCACACTGACATTGAAATGGCGCCCGGCAGCCAGATGAAATGCCCACTCGATGGCCTGGGGCTTTACTTCCACCTTCTCAAACGCCAGCTGCTGCGCCTCACTGCGCCCATCAGGGTGATACCAATAGCCGTAATCCAGCAACTGGCGGCGAGCGTTTCCGGCCAGAGTCCAGTGAGCCAACTCATGAAGGGCACTGGCATAAAAGCCGTGGGCGAAATAGATCCGATGACAGGGGCAGTATGGGTCCGCCGGCAGATAGAGAGGTTCACTGCCCTGATCGATAAGCAGGGTGTTGTATCTTTTGCCCAGCCCCTGATTAAACAACCGGGTCAGGCGTCTGTTCTCTTTGCGTGTCACCTCAATGCATCATCCTGTTGTTGTAGTGCAGCGCCTTGGAGACCAGGGCAGCCAGCAGAGAGGTCAACGCCAGCCCCATGGCCAGCCACCAGATCTGCTCAGGGTGGCTCTGCCACAGATGGCCACTGATGTAGATGCCCAATGCCCCACCGCCACTGAACGACAAACTGCGGTACAGCGCCTGGGCCCGACCCTGAATGCCTGCTCTGAACTCATGATGGATAAACTGCATAGCACACACATGGGCCAGAGAGAAGCTGGCAGCATGCAGCAGGTTGGCCAGCAACTGTCCCCAGGGGGAGTCCATCTCTGCGGTAAGGAGCCAACGCAGCAGGGCCAGCATACCACAGGCGATCATCAGCCAGTCCAAAGGCACCCGTCGAAGCAACCTGGGAGTAAGGGCAAACAGTACCACCTCTGCCACCACTCCGGAGGCCACCAGAACTCCGGCCAGGGATTCGTTGATCCCCAGAGTTTGCAGGTAGAGCACATAGAAGCCGTAGAAGGGACCGTGACTGGCGTTGAGGCAGAAGGCAAACAGCATAAACAGAGCAACCCGGGGCCAATGGATCCCTCCCCAGTTTCCCCCCGCTGGTGCCTGATGGGTATCGCCCCCACTGCGCAGCGGCAGGGCGAAGAGCAACATCAGCACCAGCAGACCACTGCCTATCCAGGGCATCAGGGCGACGCTCCAGCGCTCGAACAACCACCCTGCCAGGGCAACCATCACCAGAAAACCGAGGCTGCCCCAGGTACGAACCCTGCTATAGCGCTCGACTCTGGGACTGAGCGCCGTCAGCGTCAGTACCTCGAGTTGGGACAAGATGCTGCTCCAACTGAAGCCAAACAGCAGCAGGGCTGCCGCGGTCGACCAGAAGCCCTGGGCCAGAAACAGGCTGGCAAACCCCAACAGCGATAGCACCACGCCCAATTTGGTCACCAATGCTCGCCTGCCCGGACGGTCCGCCAGTGTCGCCCACAGGTAGGGTGACACCATGGCCATGACCATCTGTGCCGCCATCAGGGTGCCAATCTCCGGAGCCGAAAACCCCCTCAGTTTCAAAAACACCGCCATGAAGGGCACGGTCAGTGCCTGCATGGCAAAGTAGAACAGGTAGTTTGCCGCCAGCAACTGTCGTTGCGGCTGCCAGAAACGGCTCTCGTTCATGGTTCTCTAACTGGCTGCGGACTCCGCACAGGCACGTTCCGGGATGCCGGGCTCGGCCGTCCGAAGGTTGTATCTGCACGAGCGTGACACACCGGCCGCCAGCAAAGAGACCAGAGCCAGAGCCATGGCCAGTTGCCAGACTCTCTCAGGCTGCTGCGCCCAAAGGTGGCCACTCAGGTAGATGCCCAGGGCGCCTCCGCCACTGAACGCCAGGCTGCCGTAGAGCGCCTGAACCCGCCCCTGAATCCCCGGATGAAACTCATGATGAATAAACTGCATGGCACAGGCGTGGGCCAAAGCAAAACTGGCGGCGTGGAGAAGTTGAGCCGGCAACTGCCCCAGGGGCGTCATCATCTGAGAGGTCATGAACCACCTGAGCAGGGCCAGCAGGGCGCAGGCGATCATCAGTCGGTCCAGAGAGACCCGCCGAAGCAAACGGGGCATCAGGGCAAACAGAGCCACCTCGGCAAGAACACCGGAGGCAACCAGCAGGCCGGCCACAGACTCACCGATCCCCAGAGTCTGCAGGTAAAGCACATAGAAGCCATAGTAGGCGCCATGACTGGCATTGAGACTGAAAGCGAACAGCAGATAGAGCAGCACCTTGGGCCAGTGAACCCCCTGCCAACTGCCTTGGGACGCCTCAGCGGCTTCACTATTGCCATTGCTCAGCGCCAGGGTGAACCAGAACATGGCTCCCAGAACGGCCACCCCAATCCAGGGCAAAAGACCGGCATCCCACTGATCAAAGGCCCAACCTGCGGCGATCACCATCGCCAGGTAACCCACACTTCCCCAGCTGCGTACCTTGCTGTACAGCTCGGTTCGAGGTTTCAGCGAAGATAGGGTCAGCACCTCCAACTGGGCCAGGATTCCGCTCCAGCTGAAACTGAAGGCCACCAGGGCGGCGGCGGTGGACCAGAAATCCTGGGCCAGAAACAGCCCTGAGAACCCTAACAGTGCCAACGCCAGGCCGGCTTTGGCGACCAGGGCCCTGCGACCGGTGGCGTCCGCCAGAGAAGCCCACAGATAGGGCGAGATCATGGCAGTGGCCATCTGCACCGCCATCAGGGTGCCAATCTCCGGTGCGTGGAATCCGCGAAGGTCCAGATAGATCCCCATGAAGGGGACGGTCAGCCCTTGAATGGCAAAGTAAAACAGGTAGTTGGCAGCCAACAGCTGACGCTGTGGCTGCCAGAATCCAGTGGTCATTTGGTTGTCATGGTCAGGGTGGGGGTGGATACGGACACATCGGCGTTCTGAGCACGATGACGCAGCAGATGATCCATCAGGGTGATGGCCATCATCGCTTCGGCAATGGGCACGGCACGAATCCCCACGCAGGGATCATGGCGTCCACGAGTCACCATTTCGGTGGGGTTGCCCTCGAGATCGATGCTCTTGCCCGGCACCATGATGGAGGAGGTCGGTTTCAGCGCCAGGTGAGCCACCACAGGCTGACCGCTGCTGATCCCACCCAACACACCGCCGGCGTGGTTAGAAGTAAAGCCTTGTGGAGTCAGCTCATCCCGATGTTCACTGCCGCGCTGCTCAACCACATCGAAGCCGTCACCCATGGCCACCGCCTTCACCGCATTGATGCTCATCAGGCTGTGGGCCAGATCCGCATCCAGACGATCGAAGATGGGCTCACCCAGTCCAACGGGAACACCGTTGGCCACGACGGTCACCTTGGCACCGATGGAATCGCCGCTTTTCTTCAGGTCCCGCATAAACTGATCCAGAGCATCAAGTTTGGAGACATCGGGGAAGAAAAAGGCGTTTTGCTCCACCTGGGCCAGATCCACCTGCTCCGCCTTGATGGGACCCAGTTGAGACAGGTAACCACGAATCTCGATACCGTGGACCTGAGCCAGATATTTCTTGGCAATGGCACCGGCCGCCACACGCATGGCGGTCTCCCGGGCGGAGCTGCGGCCTCCGCCACGGTAATCGCGAATGCCATACTTGTGATGGTAGGTGTAATCCGCATGGCCGGGGCGGAAAGTCTTGGCGATCTCCGAATAATCCTTGGAGCGCTGATCCGTGTTCTGAATCAACAAGCCGATGGGGGTGCCCGTCGTCTTGCCCTCAAACACTCCGGACTGGATGGAAACCTCATCGGCCTCCCGCCGCGCCGTAGTATAACGGGAGCTTCCTGGGCGACGGCGGTCCAGATCATGCTGCAGATCCGCCTCGCTCAACTCAATGCCGGGGGGACAGCCATCCACGATGGCGCCCAGAGAAAGACCGTGACTCTCACCCCAGGTGGTCACAGTAAAAAGTTTACCTATCGTATTACCAGCCATTCCCCAGCGGCACTCCCATATTTAATGATGACTACTTGAAGCTTTCTTGGTGCTCCACCAACTGCTCTCGAGTGAGCACAAACACCCCGTCGCCGCCGTTTTCAAACTCAAGCCAGGTAAAGGGAACCTCTGACAACTGCTCGGCCAGGGCGACCCAGGAGTTACCCACTTCCACCACCAGCACACCGTTGTCATTCAAATGATCCGCGGCTTCGCGCAGGATGCGGCGAGTCAGATCCAGACCATCGTTACCCGATGCCAGCCCCAATTCGGGTTCGTGATGGAACTCCTCAGGCAAGTCAGCCATATCATCGGCGTCGACATAAGGGGGATTGGACACAATAAGATCATACTTCTGACCTGGCAAGGCATCGAAGCAATCGGACTGGATTGGGAATACGCTGTGCAGCATCCCATGACGCTCAATGTTGATTTGAGCCACGTCCAATGCGTCGGTGCTGATGTCCACAGCATCCACCTCTGCCTCGGGAAATGCGTAGGCACAGGCGATGGCGATGCAGCCGGAGCCGGTGCACATATCCAGCACACGATGCACCGGCTTGTTGTACATCCAGGGAGTGAACCCCTTGTCTATCAGCTCGGCAATGGGCGAACGTGGCACCAGCACCCGCTCGTCGCAGAAGAACTCCAGGCCGGCAAACCAGGCGCTGTTGGTCAGGTAGGGCACGGGAGTACGATCCCGGACGCGACGGATCACCATCTCGGCGATCTTGTGCTTTTCACTGCTGGTGAGTCGGGCACGGCGCACCTCATTGCCCAGTTCCAGGGGCAGATGCAGACAGTGCAGCACCAGGGCTACCGCCTCGTCCCAGGGGTTGTCGGTGCCATGGCCATAATAGATGCCGGCGTCGTTGAAGCGGCTGACGGACCAGCGCAACATATCTTCAATGGTCTGCAGTTCAGTCACTGCTTCGTCGATAAAAATCTTATCCACCAGGAAAACCCTAAACTTGAGGAAACCGGCACATTGTAACCCGCCCCATGACGGATTACGATTGCATCCTTTATCCCTAGGGGGTGTTGACCGGTATCAGGGGACGTGGCGCTTATTCTGATTCGGAACGCCACTGGACGATTTTCAACGCCCTTAAACAACCAACACCAACGACCAACACGCCTAGCAGGCCTGAGCGGAGACTTTATGAGCCAGGAGAAAGACGACCAGCTGTTTTCCGAAATGATGCAAGGGATCAAACCCCTCAGTCAGGACAAGCACCACCATAGGAAAACAGCCAAGTCTCGGGTTGTGGTCGAAGAGAAGCAGCAGCGCCAGATGGCAGACACCTTCTTCTCTGACGAGTACCAGCCCGCCATGCCGGACAGCGGCCCAACCCGTTTCGTTCGCGAAGGCGCGGACCCCTTCGAGTTAAAGAAGCTGCGCAGGGGAGATTACCCGCCGGAATTGATGCTGGATCTTCATGGTTACCGTGCCCAGGAAGCCAGATTTGAGCTCATTGCCCTGATAGAGGAGTGCAAAAAGCAGCATATCGACTGTGCCTGCATCATGCATGGAATCGGAGGGGGAGTGCTCAAGCAGCAGGTGCCCGCCTGGTTGGCGCAGCACCCGGACGTCATCGCCTATCACCAGGCGCCCCTGGAGTGGGGGGGAGACGGGTCACTGCTGGTTCTGGTGGATATCGGTCAGTCAGAGGAGAACTGGCATCGTCGGTGACTTGAGCCACTTCAGTTCGGCGCCAGGGTCACTTGTTACCGATGCCACCGCGGCGGTGGCGAACAAGGGTGGCTCAATCCCCGGAACAAACTCCCGCACCAGGTAAGCCAGAAGCGGCATATGAGCCACTGCCAACACCCGCTCAGCACCATGGGTGTCAGCGTAAGCCATAATGACATCGTGACTGAGCGCGGGATCGGCATTGGGCACCAATTCGTCCAGGGTTTCCACCTGGACCTCCTCCGGCAGGACCGACTGCAGGCAGATCCAGCTCTGTTGGGCACGGACATAGGGACTCACCAGAACCAGGTCGCACTGAGACAGCTCCTGGGCCAATTTGGCCCCCATATGCATCACCTCCCTCTGGCCGAGATCGGTCAGGGTTCTCTGACTGTCCACCGAGGCATCAAACCCCGCTTCGCCATGACGCATCAGATATAGCTGCATAGATACCCCAAAAATCGCTCGCCGCCAAAGGCCTGCTGGCCCCAGCGAATTCGTGGCTTCTGTCTACTATGACCGGCGATCTCAATCCCGATGCTTATGACAGATCAAGAGGGGCATTCTATAGAAAGCCCGCACTATTGTTAACTCTAACTCTCACCCTGGACAAAAAGCGCCCACTCACCCCAAAAACCGACCAATTACAAAGTGATTCATTTTGGTTTTCCCTCCGTAAAGGGTATAAGCTAACAAAAATGCCACGTTCGCAGTCAGCTTTAACTAGGCTTATCACTAATAGAACCAGCATGCGCATTGCCCTTGTTGTCTCCGGCGCAATACTTAAAGCACTGCGGTAGGCCCATAGGACTCAACATCAATGCCAGAACTGATCGTCAGCCCTAACGATAACAAGAAATACGCTCAGCTTACCCTAGACAATGGCCTAAGAGTCCTCCTTATTCAGGACCCGGCTGCCAATAAATCCGCCGCCGCCATGGCAGTCAACGTCGGCCACTTTGATGATCCCGAAGACCGGGAGGGGATGGCTCACTTCCTCGAACATATGCTGTTCCTGGGAACAGAAAAGTACCCCCCCCCGGGAGATTATCAGCGCTTCATCAGCAGGCATGGCGGCAGCCACAACGCCTGGACCGGCCCAGAGTTCACCAGCTACTTCTTTGACATCAACCACGACAGCTATGAAGAGGGGCTGGACCGATTCAGTCAGTTTTTCACCGCGCCCCTGTTTGACGCCCATCTGGCGGACAAGGAGCGTCAATCCGTGGACTCTGAGTTCAAGATGAAACTCAGGGATGATGTAAGGCGCCTCTACCAGGTTCACAAGCAGACCGTCAATCCAGAGCACCCCTTTGCCAAGTTTTCCGTGGGTAATCTGCAGACCCTGGAAGACAGAGGTGGCAGACCGGTTCGGGAGGAGTTGCTGGAGTTCTATCAGCACCACTACTCTGCCAACCTCATGACCCTGGTTATGGTCAGTCTGGCCCCGTTGGACCTGCAGGAAACCTGGGCCCGTGAACGCTTTTCCCAAATAGAAAACCGCAACATCACCAAGCAATATCCGAACATCGAGCTCTACACCGATGATCAGCTCAATATCGAAGTCAAAGTCACACCGCTTAAGGCCCAAAGGCGTCTCACCGCCACCTTCCCATTGCCCGGCGTAGACCAATGGTATCACCTCAAGCCCCTCACCTTTCTTGCCCACATGCTGGGTTATGAGGGGCGCGGCAGCCTGCTCTCCCTGCTGAAGCGCCGAGGGCTGGCCACCAACCTGTCCGCCGGGGGAGGCATCAACGGTTATAACTTCAAAGACTTCAACATCAGCTTCCAGTTAACCGAAAAGGGCAGTAACGAACAGGACACCATTCTCGGACTGATGTTTCAGTACATAGAGATGGCCAAGGAGCAGTGCCTTGAACCCTGGCGTTATGACGAGCGAAAAACCCTGTTGGATCTGGCCTTCCGCTATCAGGAAGCCAGCAAGCCCATGGATCTCGCCAGTCACCTGGCCATCAATCTGCACCACTACCCTGAGCACGACATCATCTATGGCGATTACCGCATGGATCAGCTGGATATCCAGCTGGCCAGGGATCTCCTGGGCATGATGCACCCCGGCAGGCTCAGGCTGCAATTGGTGTTACCTGAGCTTGAGACCGATCAACTTGCCAAGTGGTACAACACTCCCTATTCGGTGCACCCCATCACCCAGGAGAGGCGCGCCAGTTGGGCCGCGGTTCCCGAGTCCGACGAGCTCAGCCTTCCCGGGCCAAACCCCTATATCGTTAAAGAGATTCAGGCTCGTCATGAGGAGCCGGACTCATCGGTGCCCCAGGTGGTATTCGAAAAGCAGGGATTTAGGTTGTGGCACTTCAAGGACAGCGAATTCAACGTTCCCAAGGGGCACTTGTTTATCGCTCTGGACAGCGATGAAGCGCACCGAACGACCCGGGCCGCGGCGCTGACACGCCTCTACATAGCCATGCTGCTCGATGATCTCAGCGAACGTACCTACGCCGCTGAGATTGCAGGGCTCAGTTACAACATCTATCCCCACCAAGGGGGACTGACCCTGCACCTCACAGGGTTTACCGGCAAACAGCAGGAGCTGCTCAACCTGCTGTTAACCCAGATCAGAAAGCCCAACTTCCTGCCAAGGCGTTTCAACGACACCAAAGCAAGGCTGATGCGCAACTGGCACGCGGTACGAAACGCCCGTCCCATATCCAAGCTGTTTAACAGCCTGACCGCCACCCTTCAGCACCGCAGTTTCGAACCATTGCGACTGGCAGCGGGGCTGGAAACCGCCACCCTGGAAGAGCTTCACGAGCACATCAGCCACATCTATCGCCAGATCAGCATCGAGGCTTTTGTCTACGGAGACTGGCTGCGCTCCGAAGCAGATACCCTGGCCGAAGATCTGCACAATCAGTTGATCAAGTTCAGTGCTCCGGGGCCAGAGGTGATCCGCGAACTGGTGAGCATCGAGAAACGAGGCACCATCTTACGGGAGTTGCCGGCAGAGCATCAGGACAGCGCCATCCTGGTATACTACCAGTCCCGTCAGCACACTCCGGAAAAGGCGGCCATGTTCAGCCTGCTGAATCATGCCATGAGCTCCAATTTCTTCCACGAGCTCAGAACCAAGCAACAACTGGGTTACATGGTGGGCACCAGCTATGTGCCGCTCAATCACTATCCAGGCCTGATGTTCTACATCCAGAGCCCTGTGGCCAGCCCGTTGCAGCTCATTGAAGCCATTGATCAGTTTATCGCCGATTTCAGCTATGCCCTGATGCAGATTACTCATGACCAGTGGCAGGCAACCAAACAGGGGCTGATACGTCAGATCCTCGAACCGGACGCCAACATCAATGCCAGGGCACAACGGCTGTGGACCAGCATAGGAAACCACGACAACGACTTCGGACTGCGCCAAAGGATAGCCGAGGAGATCGATACCCTGGAGCGGGCAGACATGATTCGTTTTATCGTCAGTCGTATGAAAGCCAAAGTGCCCGACAGGCTGATCCTGTTCAGCTGCGGGAATCAGCATCAGGGCCAGTCTGTGATTGAGGGTTCAAGCAATATTGAAGATCTGAATCGATTTAAGTCGGAAACCGGTCGCTTTTCTATCTAGCAACAGACGCGCACGGAGGTCATGGCCATGGATGAGGCCTTAAAACCCTTGCTTACAGATGCCCCCTGTTCATTCAGAGTGGGTCATGCTAGGTTCGATACACTGCTCTTACATAAGATAAATACACAATAAATACAGACATGACTTTAAAATCAGTTATTGCTCTGGGCCTCTCTTTGTTACTTTTGTCGCTCCCTATGAGAGCCGACTCACTGCAGCCCGTTACCAAATTCCAGCACCTCTCTACTGCGCAGGGTTTAAGCCAGTCTGTAGTTACTTCCATTGCCCAAGACAGACTCGGCATGCTTTGGGTAGGAACCCTCGAAGGCCTCAATCGATTCGATGGACACCAATTCAGAACATTTCGCCACCAGCAAGAGGATGGTAACAGCCTAAGCTCCAACACAATTTTGGATCTGATTTATCTAAATGATAGCGATACCTTGGTCATCGCCACGCAAACGACTCTTGATACCTATAACATCCTAGAAGATCGATTTAGAACACTAGACACTCCCAAAGGGATGAAAGTTAGCCACCTTCATAAGGAAGGAGATACGGTTTGGGTAGCTTCTAACATCGGAATATTCAGCTTAAACACGAAAACAATGAAGCTGGAAAAGATGATCGACAGTATTAATGCTGTTAAATTTATCCCATTTAAAAGTGGTGGTATTGCCCTGCTATATGATGGAAGCTTAGTCGTTCAAGGAGTGGACATAGAGCTTCCAGAAGGAACTTCATTCACCGATATTGAAAAATCTAATTCACATCTTCTACTTCTGAGTGAAGAAAACATTTTCATTATTGATGACAATGAAAAACCAAATAAAATTCATCTTGGAAAGGGTTTCCAAAAGATCAAGCATAACCCTCAAGATAATAGTGTTTACGCCGTATCAAGAAATGAGATATTTTCTTTCGACCTTAACACTAAGAACAACCAGGAAAGACATTACCAAAATCAGAGTGAGGCAATGGCTATTACTGTCGTCCAGTTTGATAATGACAGCAATTTACTCATAGGGACTAATGGTAATGGTGTTTTTCGAAAAAGCAGCAAAGATAAAATGGTGGAAAAGCTGTCTAACTCCGAACTTAGTGATATCTGGGGCGCACACCAGTTCGGCGAAAATCTACTTCTGGTTGAAAACGACCCTATAATCAACCTGTATGATCAATCATTCAAATTAGTTCAAAGTATTGACACTGGCATATCCGGACCTAAGGGGATCAACGAGTTTTCTGGTCGACTCCTTATCAGTGGCAGGAATAAGATGCTGATTGTTAAGGAAGACCTCTCGATGGAAGTCTTGCATCATCCCGCGACTTTCAGCGCTATTATCCCTGACCCTTATTCTGGTCAGTTGTACTTAGGCACAGTAGAACATGGTCTAATGATGCTGATCGATATAGAGGGGAACCCAAGAGTTGAAAAAGCGCCAGTAGATCGCCAAATCAATATGCCAATCCTAAATGGACTGGCCACGAAAAAAGCTCTTTTTATTGGCACTCAAACTGGCGCGGTACAATTAACCAAGCTTAATGACGCCTTAATTAGAAATGGCGAATTCCTTAAAGGAAAAATTGTATCAGGTATCAAGCACTCTGAAGGAAGAGTACTTGCACAATCTTTGGATAGTGGAATTTTCAATATTTCCAGCAATGGTCAAGCCAAGCTGTTTAGCGACCTTAACAATCACATAGCTTACTCTTTTGAGGTAACGAAAGATCGCATTATTAGTGCTACTTCCGGTGGCTTAGTTGTAATCGATAAAAATCGTGGTGAGATCCTAAAAATATTCGGCACAAAACAGGGTTCACTGAATGACTTTAACGGCATGGCTTCGGGAAAGTTCTACGAGACCTTGATTTTTGGTGGTAGCGAAGGCATTAACCTGGTATCTGACATCAACAAGTATAGAGAACAAAGAATAGCTCCAGTACTAACTTCATTTAGGGTATTCAACAAGGATGTCAATGTTGGGACCAGCCTGTCTCAATCAATTCCTTTCGCAAACTCCGTTCACTTAAAGTACAGCGATTATCCCTTCTCTTTTGCTTTCTCATCTCCTCGAGAAGCCATGGATCACGATCTTCAGTACTTTTATCGTCTTCAGGGGTTGGACGATCACTGGCTTGAGGCCAATGGCAACGCCCGGGTAGCCACTTACACCAATGTGCCTTATGGAAAGTACACCTTCGAAGTAAAGAGCTCAGATGAGCTCGGCCATGAAAGTCCTGTGCGCAGCCTGGAGGTGATTATTCTGCCCCCCTGGTGGCTGTCTAACGTCGCCAAGGGCCTGTACGCCTTACTTATTCTGGCCATGATCTATCTGGCATTGCGCTCTATACAGCAGCGGCGCATGGTGCAGCTGCGAATTGCCCAGAGTGAAGAGCGCCTCAAACTCTCCTTGTGGGGCAGCGGCGACGAGATGTGGGACTGGGACATCCGCTCCGGCAGAATCTACCGTTCCAATATCTGGGGCACACTGGACTTCCCTCAGGACGGCCAACGCAGCACTCCAACAGACAATGGCAACATCCACCCCAACGACAGGGAGAGGGTAAAGAGCGCCCTGGATGCACACTTTAACGGCAAGCTGGATCACTTCGAAGCGACCTACAGAGTCAGAGACAAGCAGCACAATTGGGTGTGGATCCTTGACCGGGCCAAAATCGTAGAGCGAGACGGAGAGGACAAACCGACCCGTATGACGGGGACCATCAAGGACATCAGCAAGCTCAAGGAAGCCGAGGAGCGACTCACCATCTTTGCCCGGGCACTGACCAACATCTCCGAGGGGATGTTCATCCTCGATGCCAATTTCCGCTATCTGGAACTGAACGACAGCGCCTGCCAGATTCTTGGCCACGAACGCCGAGAGCTTACTGGCAGTCCTCTAGCACTGGGAGAACTGGATGCCAGCTACTTCCAGGAGATCTCCAATATCGTCAAGATTCAGGGGAACTGGGCTTCCGAACTGGAGCACCTTCGCCCAGATGGTCGCCATATCCACCTGGATGTGGTCATCGACCTTATCAAGGCCGAAGACAACCAGCCAAGCTACTTCGTAGGAATCCTGACAGACATTACCCACAGGAAGCAAAACGAAACTGAGCTAAGGCGTTTGACCAACAACGACGTACTGACCGGCCTGCCCAACCGCACCTATCTGCAGATCAGCCTCGATGCCAGGATAAAAAGGGAAAACGCCCACTGTCTCTTTGTGTTCGACTTGGATAACTTTAAGCGCATCAATGAAACTCTTGGGCACGATGTTGGCGACAGCCTTCTATGCCACGTCGCCAATCGCCTCAACTCTCAGCTTGCGAACGAGTGCGAACTCTATCGATTGGGCGGGGATGAATTCGCCGTCATCGCAGACAACGACTCCTCCATCAAGAACGCCACTAAGATCGCCACCCGAATTCTGGAAACCTTTGAGCAACCCTTCCTGATTGAGGAGGAGGAGATCGTGGTCAAAGCCAGTATCGGTATTGTCAGCTACCCGGAGGATGACTCAGATCCACACGCACTGCTGAGAAAAGCCGATCTGGCCATGTACCATGCGAAGAGCCAGGGTGGGCAGTGCTTCCAGTTCTTCAACGACTTTATGAATCAGGATGCTGTCCGCCGCTTTGAGGTTGAGGCGATGATTCGCCAGGCTTTAAGGGAGAACTGGTTTGAGTTGCACTACCAGCCCAAGATGGCCATGGCCGATGAGTCCATCTTCGGTATGGAAGCGCTGGTTCGACTCAACCACCCCACCCAGGGACTGCTCTATCCCGACAAATTTATCTCCCTGGCGGAGGAAACTGGCCTGATCGCCGACATCGATACCTGGGTACTGAGAAAGGCGTGTGAGACCGCTCAGCAGTGGCGCAAGCAGGGGCTGCTGAAGGGACGCATTGCGGTCAATATTTCCAGTCAACAATTTGCCTCCAAAGAGCTGTGTCAGCGCCTGGCGACCATTCTGGAAGAGACCGGTCTGCCTCCAGAGTGCCTGGAACTGGAGATCACCGAAGGAACCGTCATTGAGAGGCCCGACGAGGCCATCTCAATTATGCGCGAGTTGAATCAGATGCATATTCATCTGGCCCTGGACGATTTCGGTACCGGGTATTCTTCATTGTCCTATCTGAAGAAGTTCCCTATCCATACGCTCAAGATAGACAAGTCCTTCATTGATGACATCGCCATCTCTGATAAGGATATGAAGATGGTGGACTCCATTGTCACCATCGCTCACAACATGAATCTGCAGGTAGTCGCCGAAGGGATAGAAAATCTATCGCAACTTACTGTTTTGAAAGCTCTTAAGTGCGAATTGATCCAAGGCTACCATTTCAGCAAGCCTCTGAGAAAAGTCGATATAGAACATAGACTTAAAAATGAGAAGGAAAAGTTAATGGTGTGATCTAGAAAAGTTACCACCAGTTCAACTTTGGCACGCCCATTGCTGAGTCCTTGCCGACTAATTTTTATTTTCGGCAAGGACAAACGCCATGAAAACAGCAATGAAAACTCTGGTTATCGCCATCGCATCCGCCACCGCTTTCTCTACTTCTGCCTTCGTAAGCCATGCCGAAAATGGTAACCAAGCCACGAGCAAAGTTACCGGCTCTATTCCTTGGGTTAAGCCTGTCGAACAAAACAATGCTGGCGGGATTCCTTGGATCAAGCTCTCCGAGCAAGAAATCGCTGGCGGCATTCCATGGATCAAGCTGTCCGAACAGCAAGTGGCCGGTGGCATCCCATGGATCAAGCTGTCCGAACAGCAGGTGGCCGGTGGCATCCCATGGATCAAGCTGTCCGAACAGCAGGTGGCCGGTGGCATCCCATGGATCAAGCTGTCCGAGTGGCCGGTGGCATCCCATGGATCAAGCTGTCCGAACAGCAGGTGGCCGGTGGCATCCCATGGATCAAGCTGTCCGAGCAGCAGGTGGCCGGCGGCATCCCATGGATCAAGCTGTCCGAGCAACAGGTGGCCGGTGGCATCCCATGGATCAAGCTGTCCGAGCAACAGGTGGCCGGTGGCATCCCATGGATCAAGCTGTCCGAGCAGCAAGTGGCCGGTGGCATCCCATGGATCAAGCTGTCCGAGCAGCAAGTGGCCGGTGGCATCCCATGGATCAAGCTGTCCGAGCAGCAAATGGCCGGTGGCATCCCATGGATCAAGCTGTCCGAGCAACAGGTGGCCGGTGGCATCCCATGGATCAAGCTCTCCGAACAGCAAGTGGCGGGCGGCATCCCTTGGATCAAGCTGTCCGAACAACAAACCGCCTAAGTTAACCACCCAGGATATTCACCCTGACAGAGGAGCAGTATGATGATCAAAATGGTAATCACACTTCTGAGGGACTCACTGGTTCGCAAGCCTCGTAAGCGAATCAAAGCTGAATTGGATATCAGAGAAGTACCGGCAGGAAGCTGGTGGTCCTAAAGACCGACATGCAGAACACGAGTAAAGGAGCCATCGGCTCCTTTACTTTATGTTCCACAGCACATCACCCTGCTTAAGCGAACGGCGAAATGCCAGGTTGGCGTGAACCCTGAACAGGGGCCACAACATGGGGCCGACAAAGAAGCCAGCAACTCCCCACCTTTTGGGGGACAGGCCACTTTTTAAAGCCTCCGCATAGAAGAAGGCTGAGCTGGCACACATCAGCAGTAACCACAACATACTACGCACCATGAGATTGCAAGGCTGGCCATTATATAGTCAGTCAGATGAGCAGCCAATAAAAAAGGCAGCCAGGGCTGCCCTTTTAAAGCGACTGCCAATATCAGGCGTAGAAGCGCTCATCAGCGGCGGCCATAGCCAGCAGACGCTCACAGGGCGCAAAGCGGTCACCGAAGCGAGCCTCGTACCCTTTGAGGAGGTCGACCAAGCGCGCAGGCCCCAGGCTGTCGATGTAACGGAACGGGCCTCCCAGGAAAGGGGGGAAGCCAATGCCAAAGATGGCACCGATGTCGCCGTCACGAGCACTGGCGATGATCCCTTCATCCAGGCAACGTACCGCTTCATTCAGCATCTGAACGACGCAACGTTCGGCCAGCTCTGAATCCGACAATCTTCCGTCAGGGGTAACGCCAAGAACCTTGTAAACGCTTTCATCGACTGGTTTTTTGCCTTTTTTCTTGGCATCAAACTTATAAAAACCCTTACCGTTCTTCCGGCCTTTGCGGTCATCCGCCAAAAGTTTGGCGAAAGCTGGGGGGGAAGCGAACCTCGATCCCAGTTCCGCCTCCAAAATCGGCGAAATTTTGGCGCCCACATCAATACCAACTTCATCCAGAAGTGTAACTGGACCTACAGGAAAACCGAATTTAACCAGTGCTTTATCAAGTTTATCTATAGGTTCACCCTCTAAAACAAGGTTTGCAGCCTCATTCATATAGGGTGCTAAAATGCGATTTACATAGAACCCAGCGCAATCTTGAACCACAATGGGTGTTTTCCCCTGTTTCTTTGCAAAAGCCACCGTAGTGGCAATGGTTTCAGGCGAGGTGCCTTTGTGGGCAATCACCTCCACCAGGGGCATCTTCTCTACCGGGGAGAAGTAGTGCAGACCGATCACCTTGTCAGGTCGACTGGCAGCCTCGGCGATCTGGCCTATGGGCAGAGAGGAGGTGTTTGACGCAAAGATAGTCTCGTCACCGCAGTGCTGTTCAACATCCTTAACCATCTGATGTTTAAGATTAAGGTCTTCAAACACCGCTTCGACAACCATGTCCACATCCTTCACGCCGGAGTAATCAACGGTCCCGGTCATCATGTTCATGGTCTTGTCACGATCTGCGGCAGAGAGATGACGTCGCTTCACCTTTTTGTCCAGCTGTTTCCAGGTGGAAGCCAGGGCTGCGCTGATCCCCTGGTGACCGATATCCTTGATGCGTACAGGGACCTTAGCCTTAACGGCAGTCACATTGGCGATGCCTCCGCCCATCAAGCCCCCCCCAAGGACCATGGCTTTATTAACCTTGGAAGGCTCGACCTCTCCCGCGCCGGTCTCCTTCTTCATCTCTGTGGTGGCAAAGAAGATAGAGCGCAGAGCGGCGGACTCCGGAGACATCACCAGATCAGCAAAGTGGCCCGCCTCCATCTTGAGCCCCTCTTCCAGGTTACCGGAGGACGCTTTGACGCACTCGATGATCTTAGCCGGAGCAGGATAGTTGCCCTGGGTCTTCTTCATCACCGTCTTCAGGGCCTGGTCGTAGATGACGTTACGCCCCATCGGGGTCATCTCCAGAACTTTCTCAATACCTTTGAGCCTGGGCTTAGCGGACTTCCGCTTGCCTTTGGACACCCACTTCTTGGCCGCTTCCAACAAGACTGTGTTAGGCACCATCTCGTCAGCCACGCCAAGCTTCACCGCCTGCTTGGGGCGCAGCTGCTTTCCGGTGAGCATCATATCCAGAGACTTGGCTATGCCCACCAGCTTGGGCAGACGCTGTGTCCCGCCACCGCCAGGCAGGATGCCCAGTTGTACTTCCGGCAAGCCCAACACCGTTTTCGGACTGTTGCTGATGACCCGATAATCACAGGCCAGTGCCAACTCCAGGCCTCCGCCGAGGCAGGGCCCATTGATGGCCGCCACCACAGGCACGCTCAAGGCCGCCAACTCATTAAGGAGCTTATGGCCATCCCGCGACAGCTTGTAGACATCTTCCCTTGTCTCACAGGCAGCCAACATATTGATGTCGGCACCGGCAATGAAGGAATCGGGCTTGCCAGAGGTGAAGACCACGCCGGACAAATCACTTTGACTGCCCAGGAAATCCAGAATCTGACGAACCTCCTCACCAAACTCGCTGCGCAGCGTGTTCATGGTTTCACCAGGAACATCCATGGTGATCACGGCAATCTTGTCGTCGCCCACCACTACCTGAAAGCTGTTAGTCTTCATTATTCCACCTCCAGAATCATGGCTGCACCCAGGCCACCGGCGGCACACGCCGTAGTCAATCCGATACCGCCTCCGCGGCGCTTAAGCTCATTACACATCTGGGTGATCAGTCGACCACCTGTGGCGGCAAAGGGGTGGCCATAGGCCAGCGAGCCCCCCATCACATTGAACTTGGCCATATCGATTTCACCGATGGCATCGCGTCGACCCAACTTCTCCTCGGCAAACTTCCTGGACTCAAACATCTTCATATTGGCCAGTGCCTGGGCGGCAAAAGCCTCATGCATCTCGATCAGGTCCAGATCCGCCAGGGTCATGCCCGCCCTATCCAGGGCAAGGGGGGTGGCGTAGGAGGGTCCCATCAGCATGTCGTCCCAGACATCTATAGCTGCAAAGCCCCAGCTGCGGATGTATCCGATGGGGTTGTAACCCAATGCCTTGGCTTTGGATTCCGGCATGAGGATCAGCGCAGAGGCGCCGTCGGTCAAAGGTGTGGAGTTCGCTGCCGTTACCGAACCGTGCTTTTTGTCGAACACCGGTTTCAGTTTGGCCAGTTTTTCAGCCTGGATATCGGCACGAATGTTGTTGTCCTCGCTGATGAAGCTCTTATAAGGAGGAACATGGCAGGTCATCACCTCGTTCGCCAGGTTGCCCGCCTTCCAGTTCTCCGACGCCAGCTGGTGGGAACGCACGGCCATGGCATCCTGATCGGCTCGGCTGATCCTGTGGGTCTTTGCCATCTGCTCTGCGGTCTGTCCCATGGAGATGCCGGTAGAGTATTCAGCCACTGCGGGAGGCACGGGGGCCAGGTCTTTGATACTAAGACGCTTGAAAATCTTCAGACGGTCACCCAGGCTGCGAGCCTTGGTCAGGTCCACCAAAGCCCTGGCCAGCTTGGTGGATACGGTAATAGGCAGCACTGAACTGGAATCCGAGCCTCCGGCAATGCCCACCTCCACGGTGCCAGCCAGAATCGACTCAGCCACATTCACCGTAGATTGAAACGAGGTCGCACAGGCCCGAGTCACACTGTAAGCATCCGTATGGACATTCATACCCGTGCCCAAAACGATTTCACGGGCAATATTGGGCGCCTTAGGCATCTGAATCACCTGTCCATACACAACCTGGTCCACCAGCTTGGCATCCAGGTCGTTGCGGGAAAGCAGTTCAGCCACCACCATCTTGCCCATATCCAGGGCTGAGACCCCATGAAAATCCGTGGCCTGACGTGCAAAGGGCGTTCTCAATCCCGCCACAATCGCAATGCGGTCGCCGTTGCGGGTTTTGACCTCTTGTCTTGTTGTCATCCTTTATCCTCTCGATCTACCCAAAGTGCTCCGCCCGTCAGCCTCTCCTGAGGCAAGGTCGGACCAGTAAAGTGTGATCTGATTCTAACTTTTCGTGGCGAAGTTTCAAACAAACATATTGAATAAAAGCTCTAACCAGATGAATGCACTGATAAAAAGACAGTTATATTCACCATTGGAGAGGCTACGTGGACAAAGATCAACGAAATTGTGTTTGATTTGCAGCTGCTCCCTATCCTCTTTCGCCTCTTTATCAACCAAAGGCCACTGTCGTTCGTATAGATAGAACCCTTTATGTTGCGAAAATAGTCACACGGCTCAGAAAAATCGAAATAGTACTTGAGCTCTTCGCTCAGTTCGCTATAGTGCATGGCCTCGGACGCGGGGTGGAGCAGCCTGGTAGCTCGTCGGGCTCATAACCCGAAGGTCGTCGGTTCAAATCCGGCCCCCGC